>DASUIL010000220.1:0-23949 GCA_036273075.1 Fluviicoccus sp.
CCAATACCCAGGCCCTGCGCAACCTGTCGGCCGCCTGGGCCAAGGACCTGGCCACCGGCAGCCATGACAACGCTGTCTATCCGGGCGGGTTGTATGTCAACGATCTGATCTCGGCAGGCAAGGCCAAGCTGATTCAGTAAGACCGGGCTGGAAATAAAAAAGCCCTGCATTGCAGGGCTTTTTTACGGCGACTTCCGTTCAGGGCGCAATCGGCGGCAACGGCGGCACCACATCCGCATTCTGCGCGCGATGGCGCATGAAATGGTCCATCAGCACGATTGCCAGCATGGCTTCGGCAATCGGCGTGGCGCGCACTCCCACACAGGGATCATGGCGGCCCTTGGTCACAACCTCCTGCGGATTACCTTCCAGATCAATACTTTGCCCCGGATTGGTAATGCTGGATGTCGGCTTCAGCGCAATGGTCACCACAATCGGCTGGCCGCTGGAAATGCCGCCCAGCACGCCGCCGGAATGATTGGCGGTAAAGCCTTGCGGCGTCATCTCGTCACGGGCCTCATGGCCCTTCTGGCTGACCACCTCGAAACCGTCACCGATGGCCACGGCCTTCACGGCGTTGATACTCATCATGGCATGGGCGATTTCGGCATCCAGACGGTCAAACACCGGCTCGCCCCAGCCCACCGGAACGTTATCGGCAATCACCGTCAGTTTCGCGCCGACGCTGGTGCCTTCTCGGCGCAGGTTGGTGATCAGTTCCTCGAACTTCAGCACGGCCTCGCGGTCGCCGCAGAAGAACGGGTTCTGGTTGACGTAATCCCAGTCCAGCGCCGTCGCCTTCACGTCGCCGATCTGCTCGACATAGCCGCGCACGCGCACGCCGAACTTTTCCAGCAGGTACTTCTTGGCGATGGCCCCCGCCGCCACCCGCATCGCGGTTTCCCGCGCCGAGGAACGGCCGCCGCCGCGGTAATCGCGGAAACCGTATTTCTGGGTGTAGGTGTAGTCGGCATGACCCGGACGGAAGGTGCTGGCGATATTGCCGTAATCCTTCGACTTCTGGTCGGTGTTCTCGATCAGCAGGCCGATCGGCGTCCCCGTCGTCTTGCCTTCGAACACGCCGGACAGGATCTTCACCATATCGTCTTCGCGGCGCTGGGTGGAAAACTGCGACGTGCCCGGCTTGCGACGGTCGAGATCAATTTGCAGATCGGCTTCCGTCAGTTCCAATCCCGGCGGCACGCCGTCCACAATCGCGCCCAGCGCCGGGCCGTGGGATTCACCGAAAGTGGTGACCCGGAACAATTGACCAATGCTGTTGCCCGCCATTACAGCGCCTCCCGGAATTGTTGCTGGTACTGACGGCAGACCTCGGCCGTCAGCGCGAAGACACCCGAACCGCCGTTTTCAAATTCCAGCCACTGGAACGGAACACCGGGGAAAGCCTGATCCAGCGCCCACCAGGAATTGCCCACCTCTACTACCAGCACGCCGTTTTCGGTCAGGTAGTCGGCAGCCTCCGCCAGAATGCGGCGGGTAATGGACAGCCCGTCCGGACCGGCTTCCAGCGCCAGTTCCGGCTCGTGGGTGAACTCGGGCGGCAGGTCGGCCATGTCGCCGGCATCCACGTAGGGCGGGTTGCTGACGATCAGGTCATACTTCTGGCCGGGCAGCTTGCTGAACACATCGGACTCGATCAGGTTCACCTGTTCCAGCAGGTCATGATGTTCCACATTCACCGCCGCCACGGACAGGGCATCCAGCGAAATGTCGGTGGCGTCGACCAGCGCATCCGGGAAGGCATGGGCGATGGCGATGGCGATGCAGCCGGAACCGGTGCACATATCGAGAATGCGTTGCGGCTCCTGCACGCCCAGCGAGGCGAAGTTCTCGTTGATCAGCTCGGCGATGGGCGAACGCGGCACCAGCACGCGCTCGTCCACATAGAAGGGATGGCCGCAGAAATAGGCCAGGTTCAGCAGGTACGCCAGCGGAATGCGGTCGTTGATGCGTTTTTCCAGCAGTTCGACAATGCGGCGGCGCTCGCTTGGCAGCAGGCGCGCATCCAGGATTTCCGCATCGGCATCCCAGCTCAGCGACAGCGTCTGCATTACCAGCGCCGTGGCTTCGGCAAACGGGTCTTCACTGCCATGGCCCAGATGCACGTCGGCGCTGCGCAGGCAGGTCACCGAAAACCGGATGAAATCACGGATGGTGTGCAGTTCGGCAACCGCTTCCTGAAAAAGGGTTTGAGGGAGGGTAACGGCCTCGTCCACGCTGGATTCCTCGATGGGGGAAAATAAAGGATGGGATTGTAGCAGCAAAGCCCCGGCCCCTGTAGGTCGGTCATTGAACTCCCCTCTCCCCAAGGGGAGAAGGCCAGGGAGAGGGGGGACGGAACATCACATGAACACATACCCTCAAGCGGCCGCCGGCGAACCCTCTCCCGGCGCTGCGCGCCACCCTCTCCCAGTCCTTGGGAGAGGGAAAGGCCGGCCTACTTGAAAACGTCTTTCAGGAAAGTCTGCAATTCCGCCCACGACGCCTTATCCGCTTCCGCGTTGTAGGCAATGGGCATACCGAACTTCTTGGCGATGTCATCCGCGCCGGGGTTGGTGAAGCTGTGCTTCGCGCCCGGATAGCTGATGATGCGGTAGTCGGCCTTCGCCGCCTTCATTTCCTCGTCAAACTTGGCCACGGCCTCGGCAGGAACCATGTTGTCATCCGCGCCGGTCAGCACCAGCACCTTCGGCGTCACCTTGCCGGGCTCGGCCGGTTTCCAGGCGCCCAGTGCGCCGTGGAAGCTGGCCACGCCTTTCAGTGGTTCTCCCTGACGCGCCATGTTCAGCACCACCGCCCCGCCAAAGCAATAGCCTATTGCCGCCAGCTTCTTGCCATTGGTGTGCTTGTTGGCTTTCAGCAACTTTTCGGCCGCCCGGAAGCGCGCGCTGGTCTGGTCGGTATCCTTGGTGGCTTCCTGCATGAAAGCCATGGCGTTGTCGGGATGGTTGGCGCTCTTGCCGTCCCCGTACATGTCCACCGCCATCGCCACATAACCGGCCTTGGCCAGCTGGTCGGCGCGCGAGCGGGCGTAATCATTCAACCCCCACCATTCATGCACCACCAGTACGGCGGGACGCTTGCCCTTGAACTGATCGTCATAAACGATGTAACCCTTCATGCTGACGCCGCCGCCGTTATAGGTCACGTCCTTGCCGTGCAAAGCCGCCAGCGCCTGCCCGGCCGCGAGGCTGAGTCCGAGTAACCATGCCGTTTTCATCAGGATGCTCCATGTTTGTGCTGGAAAGAAAATGAAGCTATACGATTCAGGCAAGGATTGCACGTGGACAACCATTTAGATTGTGAACACTATCTATATTGCCGCCACAGCCATCCTCTGGTACTTTCGTACCAAGAATAATGACCCAACCGGAATTGCATCATGACCCGCCCCGCCTATGACGTCATCATCAAGAACGGCTTCCATTTCGACGGTACCGGCAAACCGGGCGCGATAAGGCATCTGGGCATTCGCGGCAAACGGCTGGTCACGGTTTCCGGCACATCGCTTGACGAATCCGGTTGCCCGACGGTGATCGACGCGCAAGGCCAGTGGGTGATGCCCGGCTTTCTGGACACCCATACCCACTATGACGCTGAAGTGGTGGCCGCGCCTTCGCTGTCGGAATCGGTGCGGCACGGCGTCACCACTGTCACTATCGGCTCCTGCTCAATCAGCATGATCCTGTCCGCGGCGGAAGATTGTTCCGACCTGTTTACCCGCGTCGAGTCGGTTCCGCGTGAGCAGGTGCTGCCGCTGTTGCAACAACGCAAGACCTGGAACACGCCCAAAGGCTATGTCAACTTCCTGAAACAGCATCCGCTGGGACCAAACGTCTGTTCCTTCCTGGGCCATTCCGACCTGCGGGTGGCGGCGATGGGCCTGGACCGCGCCGTGGACAGCAAGGCCAAGCCGACCGAAACCGAACTGAAACGCATGGAACAGTGGCTGGAAGAAAGCCTGGATGCCGGCCTGCTGGGCCTGTCCACCATGACCACCAAATGGGACAAGCTGGACGGCGACCGCCAGCGCTCGAAGTCCCTGCCCTCCACCTACGCGGGCTGGGGCGAATTCCGGCGGCTGAACCGCATCCTGCGCCGTCGCCGCGCCATCCATCAGGGCGCGCCGAACATTGTCACCAAGCTGAACATGTTCCTGTTCCTCGCTGAAAGCGCCGGATCACTGTGGCGGCCGAAACTAAAAACGACGCTGATCACGCTGATGGACATCAAGGCCAACCCGCTGTTGCACCGCGTAGTGGGGCCGTTCACACACTGGTGGAACAAGCTGACCGCCGCCGACTTCCGCTGGCAGGCGCTGCCGGTGCAGTTCGAGGTTTACGCCGACGGCATTGATCTGGTCATTTTTGAAGAGTTCGGCGCGGGCGAAGCGGCCCTGCACCTGAGCGAACAGGTCGAGCGCAACGCGCTGTTTGCAGATGAAGCCTATCGCCGCAAGTTCCGCAAGGATTACGAGCGCAAGTGGGGCCCGCGCGTCTGGCACCGGGACCTGCATGACTCGGACATTGTCGATTGCCCCGACAAGAGCCTGGTCGGGCGCAGCTTTGGCGAAATTGCCGACCAGCGCGGCCTGCATCCCGTCGACCTGTTCCTGGATCTGGTGACGCAATACGGTAAGGCCCTGCGCTGGCATACCGTGCTGGCCAATCACCGGCCGCAGGCGGTCAAACGGATCATGAAGGAACCGGCCACCATCGTCACCTTCTCTGACGCCGGGGCGCATATCCGCAACATGGCCTTCTACAATTTTCCGCTGCGCTTCCTGAAGCTGGTGCGCGACAGCGACCGTTCCGGGGAAGCGTTCATGCCGCTGGAAACGGCCGTCTGGCGGCTGACCGGCGAACTGGGCGATTGGTTCGGCATTGATGCCGGGCATCTGCGTGAAGGCGACCGGGCGGATGTGGTGATCGTCAATCCGGAGGCGCTGGATGAACGGCTGGAGGCTTACCATGAAGCGCCGATGGAGGGTTTGAACGGTTTGCAGCGCATGGTGAACCGCAGCGATGGCGCGGTCAGTGCGGTGCTGGTGAACGGGCGGGTGGCGTTCCGGCAGGGGGAATTTGCGGAGGATTTCGGGAAGCAGCGGAATTATGGGGAATTTTTGGCGGCGCGGTGAATCCCGGTGACTTTTTGCCTTTACCCCTCCTGCAAAGCAGGGGGGGAGGCCCGCAGGGGCCAGGGGGGGTCAGCGGCGGATGGCTGAACAGGCTCACAGTAACGGAGTCACTGTTCGTAGACGTTCCGCAACCCCCCTGTCACTGCGTGACATCCCCCCTGTTCCACAGGAGGGAAGGATTTCACGTGTTAACGGCTTTTCGCCTTAAATAATAGGTTTCACTTCATTGCGGAGATATTCGACCAGTTTTGGCCACTCGTTTTCCTTGTATTCCCCATTAGCGTACCAACCATCAGTTGAACCTAGTGTCACCACCAGTTCCTCAAAATGCGGGTTTCCGGCCAAACGGGCAACAATCAGGCATTGGGGCATATAGACATAGTTATGAAAATGATCCCGAAACCTGATATCGACCTCGCCATTTAATAGACTGTCCAAACCTTGAATGGATTCGCAAAGCGGTAATATTTTCCCCAGAGTTTCATCCAGATCTCTGAGAAGCCCTCTGGCATCATCTACATTGGTAACATGTCTTCCTTCGTATGGATCACTGAAGAAAGTCCTAAATATAATCTCAGAAAAAACCAACTCTTGATCAATAAATTTAAATTTATGTGCAATTTCAGCAACTGACTGATGCGCACATACAAACCAAACATCAACACTATACGTACCACCACCTCCTTCAATCTCAAAATCAGAAAATTGCCTAGTCTTTTCGAAAGAACGATTAAATGTTGGTGCCAAGAAATCGCCCTCCTTCCCTCTTTTAAAATCCCCATATTTCCCCAACACCCTCAAAAATTGCGGCTCAAACCACTTCTTGAACTGCCCCTTGCTCTTCGGAAACTCTACATCCGGCCCCCATGCTGCACACAATCCCCGCCAAACCTTCTTCCGCGCCGCCGGCAACACCTTACCGTCCGGCAAAAAAACCATCACCATCTCTTCATCAACCAACACCACCTGATGCCTGGCCGCCTCCTCCACCATCTTTACCAGAATGTGTTCCCAGTCCTCATACGGCATCTCCATGCGCATGGCCGCCCGGCCATTGCTACGCGCCCGCTTCGGCAAATCCCACAGGAACTGTTCCAGGCAGTCTTCGTCACCGTATTCCCGCAAATAGGCATCCACCGCATCGGCAAACAGCGGCAAGCCTTCGCCTGGCTCGCCATCCTGCTTGTCGTAAAGCTCTTTGGCCATCGCGGCAGCAGCGGCATAGTCCTTTGGCAAACCGTGGCGACGGGCGTCCCAGGCAAATACATAGTGACCGTTCATTGTGTTCTTATATCCATTTCGGGGAGAAGCTTGAGGGGCAGCATAACCATGCGGGCGGGGGGCGATCAATATTGTGTGACGGACAATCCCCGTCGGTTTGGCCTGCATACCGGCGTATGGGTTAGAATGCAGCCCCTGGTTAATTCTTCCTGCCGCACCCCTGCCCCATGAAAAGCAAACTGCTGAATGACCTGAAAAAAAGTCTTGCCGCCGAACAGAAACCCGCGATCAAGGTCGCGCCGGTCGTTGCCGCCAAGCCGGAAGAGACAGATGAAAAGGTGCTGTGGCAGCGCGCCCTCACCGGCGTCAAACCGCTGGACACCGAGGCTACCGCACCGTTGAAGACGCCCCGCCCCGACAAGCAGGAAGCCCTGATGCGCCGCGCCCGCGCGGAAGGCGACCGTGAACTGGACAATCTGGGCATCTCGGACACCCAGGCCTTGCTGAACCCGGTGGCCAGCGAGGCGCAACTGGCCTTCCGCCGCGTGGGCGTGCAGGTGGGTCAATTCAAGAAACTGCAGGATGGCCAATTGCCGTGGAAGGCGGCCGTGGACCTGCACGGCTGCACCGTCGAGCAGGCGCGGCTGGCGGTGCTGCAACTGATCGCCGACGCGCGCGAGGAAGGCATCACCATCATCAAGATCGTGCATGGCAAGGGCTACAGCCAGGAAACCGGCGGCTCGCTGCTGAAGACCTGCGTCAACGGCTGGCTGCAGCAACATCCGGCGGTCCTCGCCTTCTGCAGCGCTTCATCCAAAGACGGTGGCACGGGCGCGGTATTGGTGCTATTAAAACGTCAAGCCCCTCCCACGGACACTCCGCGCCAATGACCCGGATATCAAGGACGATTCTTCTCTGCCTGCTCTGGCTTTCAACCCTGCTGGCTCTGCTTCCGGCGCGGGCCGATCTGGTCATCGGCGATGGCTACACCTCCGGAAAGCTGGCTCAGCATACCGACCGGCTGTGTGACCCCTCCGGACGGCTGACGCTTGATGAGGTGCGCAAGCGGGCCTTCACCCCGGACCGGCAGCCGGAAATCTCGCTGGGCTTCCGCCAGCCCGCCTGCTGGTTCCATGCCCGGCTCTCGAACCAACGCACCGGCGGGGCCGATCTCGTCCTGTCTTCCGACTTCAACATCATCGACCGGCTGGAACTGTATGTGGTGGGGCCGGAAGGGCGGCTGCTAGACCCGCAGCTCAGCGGTGACGCCGTTTCCTATGACGCCCGTCCCCTGAAGGTTCGCACCCTGGCTTTCCCGCTGAACCTGCCGGCGGGCGAAACACGCGATATCTATCTGCGCGCCGAAACCACCAGCACCCTGTATCTACCGCTGCGTCTTTCCGACAGCCGCGTGTTCCTGGAAACGGCGATGTTCACCGATGCCGTGATCGGCCTGTTCTACGGCATCGCGCTGGGACTGCTGCTTTACCATCTGGTGCTGTGGTTGATGAACCGCGACCGGATGCAGGCCTGGTACCTGTCCTATGTCTTCTTCACGTTGTGCTTTTTCAGCATGGAGCAGGGTTCACTGTTCCGCTTCTGGCCGCACGCCCCGGCCTGGAACAACGCCTTCCTTTATTCTGCATCCTTCCTGATGCTGGCCACGGCGCTGATGTTCTCGCGCCGCTATCTGGAAACCGCCGAATATCCGCGCCTGCACCGTTCACTGGCCGCCGTCGCCTCGGTATTCGCCCTGCTGGCCGTCATTCACCCGGCATTGCCCGCCGGATCGATTGCGCCGTTCAATTCGGTCTGCGGACTGGCCACCATCAGCGGCATTATGCTGCTGGGCGTGCTGCGCTGGCAGCAGGGTCATGCCGAGGCCCGCCTGTTCCTGATCGCCTGGGGACTGTTGCTGCTGACCGGTTCAATCTTCATCGTGATGCTGAACCTGGGGATTCCCGGCATTTCCTCGCTGATCCTTTGCGCGCAGGCGGCTTTTGCCGCGCAACAGATCCTGCTGTCCATCGGGCTGGCGCAACAGGTGCGGCTGCTGGAGGAACGCAGCGCCGCAAAGGAACAGGAAAGCCGTCTGGCCCGCGCCGAGAGCGCCGCCAAGAGCGAGTTCCTGGCGCGGATGAGCCACGAAATCCGTACGCCGCTGAACGCCATGCTGGGCGTGACGCAACTGATGGACGCCGATGCCGCCGATACCGCGCGCCGGGAACAGCTGGGCATCCTCCGCAGCTCCGGCGAGCAGCTGATGAACATCATCAATGACATCCTCGACTACTCGAAGATCGCCTCGGGCAAACTGGAACTGGAGGAGGTGCCCTTCCACCTGCCCTCGTTGCTGCAGGAAACCGCCGACCTGTTCGCCCTGCAGGCGCGTCAGAAGGAACTGACCTTCGAGACCCGCTACGATTCCGCCCTGCCCGCGTGGGTGCATGGCGACCCCACGCGCTTCCGCCAGATATTGCTCAACCTGCTGGGCAATGCCGTCAAGTTCACCGAACGCGGCGGCGTCTCGCTGCGGGTCGAGGTTTTCAACACCGATCAGGCCGATCAGGTGCTGTGCCGCTTTCTGGTGGAAGACACCGGCATCGGCATGACGCCGGAACAGGTCGGCAACCTGTTTTCCTCGTTCCGGCAGGCGGACGCCAGCATTACCCGCCGTTATGGCGGCACGGGCCTGGGATTGGCCATCAGCAAGCAGCTGGCCGATCTGATGCAGGCCGACCTGGCGGTCAGGAGCACGCCGGGTCAGGGTTCGGTCTTTGCCCTTAGTCTCACCTTCCCGCTGATCCGCCAGCCTGTTGCCAGCCCCGGCCTCACCGCGCCGGTGCGGTTGCCGGACCAATTGCGGGTGCTGGTCTGCGAGGATAACACCGTAAACCAGACCATCATTTCCGCCATGCTGACGCGGCTGGGCGTGTCCCGCTTCCGGCTGTGCGCCACCGGTGCGGAAGCCCTGGACGTGCTGACCGCCGATCATGACAGCTGGGATCTGGTGCTTATGGACTGTGAAATGCCGGTGATGGACGGGCTGACCGCCGTACGCGAGCTGCGCCTCTGGGAGGAACGGCACCGCAAGCCGCGCATGCCGGTGGTGGCGCTGACCGCGCATGTCATGCCGCAATACCGGGAACGCTGCCGCGAGGCGGGCATGGACAGCTACATGGCCAAACCGATTGTGCTGGCCGACCTTGAGCGGCATTTGCAGCATCCGGTCGATCCTTAAAACTGGATTTCAGGGTTTGTAACCTTTACCCTGTGCGCGCTTTGCGCTACGGTGCAACTTCCCGTCCCTTTTGTATGAGACAAACCATGGAAAACGCCTACGCCACCCTGATCAGCGCCATTGGCGAAGACCTGACGCGCCCCGGCCTGGCCGATACTCCCAAGCGCGCCGCCAAGGCCTTCCAATATCTCTGCAAGGGTTATCAGGACGATCTGGATACCTTGGTCAACAACGCCATTTTTCCGTCAGACAATGATGAGATGGTGATTGTCAAAGATATCGAGCTGTATTCGCTGTGCGAGCATCACCTGCTGCCCTTCATCGGCAAGTGCCACGTCGCCTATCTCCCGGACGGCAAGGTGCTGGGGCTGTCGAAATTCGCGCGCATCGTCGACATGTATGCCCGCCGCCTGCAGATCCAGGAAAACCTGACCAAGCAGATTGCTGATGCCGTGCTTCAGGTCACCGGCGCCAAGGGCGTGGCGGTCACCATTGAAGCCAAGCACATGTGCATGATGATGCGCGGCGTCGAGAAGCAGAATTCGGTGATGAAGTCCTCGGTCATGCTGGGCCGCTTCCGCGAAAGTTCGCAAACCCGCAATGAATACCTCAGTCTGATCGCCAACTGATCCGACGTTAACCCGGCCCGAACAAATTTCGGGCCGCGAACGCTGCACAAGCCTGCCTTCCCTGTTATTCTGGCCGCACGCTCCGTGCTTCCATAATTATAAAAACCATGAATAGCCAGAACATGCTGGACGCGTTGATGAATAACACGAGCCGGCTGATTTACTTCAAGGATCTCGACGGCCGTTATACCTTCGTCAATCGCGAATGGCTGCGCCTGTGCAATCTCAGCGAACACCATGTGCTGGGACGGAGTGACGAGGACATCTTCGGACCGGAATGGGCCGCGGTATTCCGCAACAACGATCTGCAGGTTATCCAGTCACGCCAGGCCATCGATTTCGAGGAAAAGGTCATCAGCCCTGATGGCAGGATCGTCATCCATCACTCCATCAAATTTCCTGTGTACGACAACCAGAGCCGCCTGACCGGCACCGGCGGCATTTCCTCGGACATCACAGAGCGCAAGGCGCTGGAAGAATCCCTGCTCATTTCCAACCGCACCAAGGACAAGTTCTTTTCGATCATCGCCCACGACCTCAAGAATCCGCTGAACGGACTGATCGGCCTGACCGAGCTGCTGATGGACGATCTGGATGTCGCGCCGCCGGAACAGGTGCAAAAGGAAATCCGGCTGATCGGCCAGACCACCAAGGTCCTGCACAACCTGCTGGATAACCTGCTGACCTGGGCGCGTTCACAAACCGGACTATTGGAATACCAGCCCCGGCGCCTGCCCCTGCCCGCCCTGATCCGCGAATCCGCGCAACTGCTGCACCCGGCGCTGCTGGCCAAACGCATCACCCTGAAAATCTGCTGTCCCGACGACATCCACATCCTGGCCGACCTGCAGATGAGCGCCACCATCCTGCGCAACCTGCTGGGCAACGCCATCAAGTACAGTTATGCCGACAGCGAAATCCGGCTGCGCGCCCGTGAAATCGACGGATTTGTGGTGCTGGAAGTGCAGGATTGCGGCGTGGGCATTCCGCCCGGCCGCTTGCAGAAATTGTTCCGGCTGGAGAGCAAGTCCTCGACTCCCGGTACGGAAGGCGAACTGGGCAGCGGTTTGGGACTGCTGTTATGCAAGGACTTTGCCGAGCGGCAACACGGCCGCGTGGAAGTGGAAAGCGAACTGGGCAAGGGCACGACCCTGCGCGTTTACATTCCCGGCGGCGCGGCCCTGGATGAATCCGGATTCAACGCCGCCTGAAACACCGGGCTTACAGTTTTTCCAGCCGGAAGCCCATTCCCTCCAGCTCACCCGCCAGCGCATACGGCGCAATCACCCCGCGCGTCATCACCTCGGGACGCAGATAGCGCGCAGCCACCGACTGCAAATCCGCAATCGTCACCTTCAGCAGGCTGGCACGCATTTTCCGGCGCTGGGCGGGCGTGCGTCCGTAAAGGCTGTTGTGAAAAGCGCTGCGCGCCTCGCCTGCGGGAGACATCGGTTTGTCCATCGAGGCCACGATTCCCAGAATGGCTTCTTCCAACTGCCGCTCCTCATGGTCGTTCTGTTGCAGCCAGTCGAGGCTGGCCAGAAAGTCCGCATAAGTGCCTTCCAGGCGCGGGTCGCGGTAGGAATAGAAGCGGAACGCGCAGGCGTTGCCGTCATAGCCCGCGCCGCCGCCGTAGGCCCCGCCCTGCTCGCGGATGGCGCGGTGCAGGAAGCCGTTGCGCAGGAAGCCGCCCAGCACCATGAACGCCGGCGCGTCCGGATGATCCACCGGCACCGCCGGATAGGCCGCCGCACAGAACTGCACCTGACTGTTCACCAGCCAGGCGGTATGCGCCGGACCGGGCGCGGCCGGAGCTGAAATCCTTCCGGCGGAGGGCGCGGCCAAAGCCGCCGCCACGTCGCTCCAGGCGGATTGCAAGGCTGCCGAAAGCTCGGACAGACGTTCCTGCTGGGCAATCAGCAGGTAGCGGCGCGGCGAGGCCAGCACCTTGGCGTGCAGCCGGCCCAGATCGGCCAACAGGGCCGAAAGCCCCGCCTCCTCCTGCACTGACTGCACCAGCCCGCGCAGCCGCAGCAATGAGGGCAGCCCGGAAATCCGGTATTCCAGCGCCGATACCGCGCTCATGCCCTGACTGGCGGTCTGCATCGCCAGCGCGTGGCCGCTGTCGGTAATCCCGGCCTCGAAGCGCGCCTTGCGCTGGCCCAGGAATTCCCGCACACGCTCACCTTCATCAAAGCGCAGTTCTTGCAGGGTCTTCTTCACCAGCGCAAAGCAGTCGGTGTTGTAATGCAGCGCCTTCGAGGACACCACCAGATGGCCCATGCCCTGCCGGGGATCATCCAGGCTGCTGCGCAGGCTGAGGCCCATGCGCACGCCGCCGCTGACCCGTGACTGCCATTGCTGCATCGCCAGATAATCGTGCTCTCCTGCCCCCAGCTCGCTGAACAGCCCGGCATACAGCGGCAGCAGGGCCTGCTCGTCTTCCGCCAGTTCCGGCAGGTCGATGATGATCTGGTGATAGAACAGGCCATTGGTGCCGGCGGCAAACGTAGTCAGGGGAACCTCGCGATCCCGCAGGCGCAGGGCGCCATCCCCCCCCTCGGCAATCTTCAGATCGGCGGGCACATCCGCCAGGCCGACCTTGGGGAGAATGCTGACATCATCAACCTGGTTCTGGCGCTCGGCCAGTGATTCAGCCAGGCTCAGGATTTCCTGGCGGCGTTCCTCAGTCAGCGATGCGCGGATCTTTTCCAGCCGTTGCGCTTCAAACTGCTGCTGCCGCTGGTTGAGGCCGGTATCCGGCTTCAGGGTCAGGCGCACCCGGTGCACATTGTCGAGCAGTTTTTCCTGCAACAGGCGACGGATATACGCCGGGTCCGCAATCGCGGCGCGCAGTTCGGCCAGCACCGCGTCCACATCCCACAACGGCAGCGGGTCGCTGTCCTGCAAGGCCGCGCCCAGACCGTTCAGGATCAGTTGCAGGCCATAGGGATAGGAGTCACCGCCGATTTCACGCTGTGACAGTTCCACCTGATGCAGCACCGCTTCCACATCCTCTTGCGGCACGCCGTTAGCGGCGACATCGCGCAGGACATTCAGGATGCCGTCTTCAATCTCGCGGGCGCTGTCGGCCTCGCAGCCTTCCAGACCGCAGCTGAAACTCATTTCCCGGCCGTTGTCATCCAGTCCGCACATCGGCGACGGTGACTCGCCCAGACCGCAGGTTTCCAGATAGTGACGGAGCGGCGACGCCGAATTTTCCAACAGCACGCCGGTCAGCAGGTGCATCGCCAGCCGGTCGCGCACATCGGCGGTCTGACCCAGCAGCCAGCTAAGCACCACATGGCTCTTTCGGCCGTCATCGCCTTCATCCAGTGGATAGAACTCCTCAACCGCCACCGGGGCGGCATAACGCTTTTCGTCACGGCCGCTGACTGGCTCGCCCCGACTGAAGGCATGCAGCGCCAGTTCCTCGAAGCGGGCCTGATGCTCGGCGGCGGGGATGTCGCCGTAAGTCATGAACACCGCGTTGCTGGGGTGGTAATGCTTGCGGTAGAAGGCGACCAGATCTTCGTAGCCCAGATCGGGAATGCTGGCGGGATCGCCGCCGGAGTTGAAGTGATAGGTGGTGGTGGGAAAGACATACTTGTTGAGCACATCGGACAAAATGCTGTGCGGGGAGCTCATCGCTCCCTTCATCTCGTTGTAGACCACGCCTTTGTAGACCAGCGGGCTTTGCGGATTGCCCGGCTCGCTGTACTCGACACGAATGCCTTCCTGCGCGAAATCCAGCGGATCAAGCCGGGAGAAAAACACCGCGTCGAGATAGACCGACAACAGGTTGTCAAAATCCTGACGGTTCTGGCTGGCGAAGGGATAGGCCGTCCAGTCGCTGGAGGTGAAGGCATTCATGAAGGTGTTCAGCGAACGGCGGATCATCAGGAAGAACGGATCTCGCACCGGATATTTTTGCGAGCCGCACAGCGCGGTGTGTTCCAGGATATGGGCGACGCCGGTGGAATCCATCGGCATGGTGCGCAACGCCACCAGAAAGACATTTTCCGGATTGTCCGCCGCCAGATGATAATGCCGCGCGCCGGTCACGCGATGCCGGTATTCCTCCATCACCAGATTCAGGGAAGGAACAGGCACGGATCGGAGGCTTTCAAAGGCGGGATGAACGGACACGGGCGGCTCCAGCAAAGTCGGGATCAAATAAGAAGGATTAAAATCGGATAATGGGGATGAACGCGCAAGGCTGCAAGGGTACGGCGCCGCGGACGCGTAACTTTAGACCGGCGGCTGCAATCCGCGTGCGACCTGCGCCACGGAAACCGTATCGGGAAGCGCGGACAGCTCCTGCAGCAACCGGTCCCGGACTCCGGCATCCAGCTCGGCCAACCTTGGCGCGGGAACAGCCAGGTCGTCGGCCAACTCCTGCAACACCCGCCATTCCGCCAGCGAACAGTCGCCGTCGGCATAGGCGGTGAGCAGGCAAAGCTTCAGGATCAGTTCGCGATTGGCGGTGGAACAGAAGCGGGCGGCATCCATTACCAGTCCTTCCCCCAGGCTCTCCCGCAAATCATCAAACAGCGGCAAACCCAGTGTTTCGATACCGCTCTCGAAAAAGGTCTGAATCAACGCCAGGCTTTGTGGTGAATCGCCGCCCGCACGCGCCACATACAGCATGGCGCGGGTGGCCAGGCAGATTTCGCTGTCGCTGAGCAGCCCGCATTCGCCGCCGGAGCCGGCGGGGGCGTCTTCTTCCGGGGGGATGTCTTCCGCGCCGGTGATCGTCATCTCCAGCAAATCGCGCGGAGCTGTCTCCAGCTCGGCCAGAGCCGCCAACCGGACATCCAGACCGGCCAGGATCACCTCGTCACTGATCAGGGCGGCGGCGGCCGGGCGCTGCGCCCGCAGTTGTCCGATGCGCCGCGACAGGGCCGCCAGCTGCTCCAGCAGCGCGGCGGCATCGCCCACCAGTTGCCGGCGCTCGGCGGCGGCGGCGGCCATGGCCGCCTTCAGGTGACGGCGGCGGTTCTCAAGGATTTGCGTTGGCAAGGCGCCGTCGGCCTGACGGTCAAGCCGCGTCCGTTCTGCGGCGGCGGCAGCCAAGGCATGCCCGGCGCTTCGCCAGGCGGCGACCGTTTGGCGGCGGCGGGACGTCAGCCATTCCGTTTCTGAGACGGCTCGGGCCAGTTGTGACTGGAAAGCAATGGCCGGATACCGGTTTTCAATACCGGAAAGCCACAGGGCGGCATAGCCCTGCCACAGGCCGGAAAGACGGGTCTGCTGATCGCTGCCTTGCATACGGGAATCCGTTGGTACGGGATATTCTTATCATGACCGCCAGAAACACGCAGGATTCAAGCCATCAACCGGCCTGTGCTTCCCGAATCCTTCTGCGCCCCCCCTTTTCCCGGATATTATCGGGATTCCGCCAACTCAGCCAGACCGTCCCGTCGGCAGCGGGCCGGGTGTTTTGCGCTGCCGGAGGCTTTCGGGTATAAAGCGCTTTCCCGCAAACCGTCCGGAACCGTCCATTCATGCCCCTTGATCTCTATGCCATCGGCAACGCCCTGGTCGACAGCGAATACCTTGTCCAGGATGATTTCCTGGCCGGGCAATCCATTGAAAAAGGCTGCATGACGCTGATCGACGGCGACCGCCAGTCCGTGCTGCTGGCCGCCCTCAACCGGCATACCGCCTGCGCCAAACGGGCATCGGGAGGGTCCGCCGCCAACAGCGTCATTGCCTTCAGCGCCTTCGGCGGGCAAGCCTTTTACGCCTGCAAGGTCGCCGACGATGACAACGGCGCGTTCTACCTTGACGACCTCCGGGCCGCCGGGGTCCGGGCGCCGGCCCATGCCCGCGTCACTGGCGGCGTTACCGGCACCTGTGTGGTCATGGTGACTCCGGATGCCGAACGCACCATGAACACGCACCTCGGCATCACGGCGGAAATGAGCGCTTCGGAACTGGATCTGGCCGCGCTTGAAGATGCCAGTTTCCTCTACATCGAAGGCTACCTGGCAACCTCGCCCAGCGCGCGCCACGCCGTGGCCACCGCACGCGAAATAGCCGCCCGCCGTGGGATTCCGACCGCCCTGACTTTTTCCGACCCCGCGATGGTGCAATACGCCCGCGGCGGACTGACGGAAATGCTGGCCGACGGTGTGGACATCCTGTTCTGTAACGAATCCGAGGCCATGCTCTGGTCCGGAGCCGTGACGCTGGATGAGGCCATCCGCGACCTGCACCGTATTAGCCCGCTGGTGGTGATAACCCGTGGTGCGCAGGGCGCGGTGGTCAGCCGCGAGCATCAGCAAACCGCCATCGCCCCCTTCCCGGTCAAGGCCGTCGACAGCAACGGCGCAGGCGATGCCTTTGCCGGAGCTTTCCTGTTCGGCCTCAGCCGCGGCTGGTCGTTGGCCGACTGCGGCCGTCTCGCTTCGCGCACCGCCGCGCAAGTGGTCAGCCGCTTCGGCCCGCGCCTGGACCAGGCCGGCTATGCGCAAGTCTTGCGGGATCACCGGTCATGACGCGCGAACGGCTCTGCACGCTGGCGGAAATTCCCGACCGCGACGCGCGGGGCTTCCGCACCACGGACGGCGAGGTGGTGGTGGTGCGGCGCGGTACGGAACTCTTTGCCTACCAGAACCGCTGCCCCCACATCGGCATCTGCCTCAACTTCCAGCCGGATGTCTTCATGGACCTGACGCAGCGTTACCTGCTCTGCTCGAACCACGGCGCCCTGTTCCGGGTTGAAGATGGCTATTGCGTACATGGCCCCTGTAGCGGACAATCGCTGCGCCGCAGGGAGGTGGTCACCGAAAACGGGGTTATCTGGCTGCTTGCGCCAAAATAGTATCCAGACATGTCGGACGGGCTCCGCCGACCGGCCCGAGAATTGCAGGAACCCCGTGTTCCTGTTATAGCTATCAGATTGTCGTTCACGTTTTTTGCCTGTTTGAGGAGGGTCGATAATGACCGCAACAGCCGCCGCCAAAAAAGAAAAAGAAAGCATGCTGATTTACGGTTTCGAGCCGTACCAGCCCAAAGCCGGCGAAGAGTTCATGTCCCCGGAACAGCTGCAACACTTCAAGGGCATCCTTCAGGCCTGGAAGCGCGAGCTGATGGAGGAAGTGGACCGCACCGTGCACCACATGCAGGATGAATCCGCCAACCTGCCGGATCCCAACGACCGAGCCACCCAGGAGGAAGAGTTCTCCCTGGAGCTGCGCGCCCGTGACCGCGAGCGCAAGCTGATCCGCAAGATCGACGAGGCCATCAAGAGCATCGACGACGGCGATTACGGCTACTGCGAGGCCTGCGGCGTCGAGATCGGCATCCGCCGCCTGGAAGCCCGCCCCACCGCCACGCTCTGCATCGACTGCAAGACCCTCGCTGAAATCAAAGAGAAGCAGATGGGGGGCTAAGCCCTCCATGACGCCGTACACCGGCCGTTTCGCGCCCTCGCCGACCGGCCCGCTGCACTTCGGTTCACTGCTGACCGCTGTCGCCGGGTGGTGTGATGCCCGCGCCGCTTCAGGGCGCTGGCTGGTCCGCATCGAGGATGTTGACGAAATCCGCACCCGCCCCGGCGCCGCCGACGACATCCTCCGCACCCTTGACACCTTCGGCCTGCACCACGACGACGCCATCCGCGTGCAGTCACGGTGCAAGCACCGTTACCAATCCGCGCTCGACCAACTGCACCGGCAAGGCGATGTATTCTGGTGCCGTTGCACGCGCAGCGATCTGGCCCGTCATGGCGGCGAGGTCTATCCCGGCACCTGTCGCGCCTGTACTTCCCCGCAACCGGACAGCGCTGTGCGGCTGCGCGTCCCCGCCCCCAGCCTGCAGCATTTCTCCGACCGCATTTTCGGCAAGCAGCAGGAAGATGTGGCGGCCGTCACCGGCGATTTTGTCATCCGTCGCCGCGACGGCTTTTTCGCCTACCAGCTGGCGGTCGTGGTAGATGACGCAGACCAGGGCGTCACACATGTCGTGCGCGGCGCAGATCTGCTGGACAACACCTGCCGCCAGCTTTACCTGCAACAACGGCTGGGCCTGCCGCAACCGGTTTACGCCCACATCCCGCTGATCGTCAACGCCAACGGCGAGAAGCTGTCGAAGCAGACCGGCGCGCTGGCGCTGGACAGCCGCCGGGCCGGGGAACTGCTGTGGCTGGCGCTGGACCTGCTGGGGCAGCATCCCGATGTCGCGCTGATGGCGGAATCCCCGGAAAACATCCTTGCCGAAGCGGTCAGGCGCTGGGATATCCGCCGGGTCGCATCCACGCTGCAATTACCGCCGGATGCGCGCGTGCCGGTGGATGGGGCCTATGAAACTAGGCTATCCTAGCTTCATCATTTCCGTATTGTCGCGCCGTTTCCGGCACCCCGAGACAAGCCATGTATATTGACCGCCTGGTGCTGATCTTCATCCTGGGAGCCTACCTGCTCTCCCCCGCCATCATCGAGTGGTGGAGCATGGGCGGCACCGCCTGGCTGCGGCCGTACCTGATCTGGTTCATCCTGATCATCCTCAGCTTCTGGATCGGCAAGAGCCGCGACCTTCATGATCTTTGAGCCGTCGATGTTGCTCAGCCTCGGGCTGGGCTATCTGCTGATCCTGTTCCTGGCCGCGCATTTCAGTGAAACCGGCATCATTCCCACCCGCTGGATCCGCAACCCGGTGGTCTATGTGCTGTCGCTGGGCGTCTATGTCAGCGCGTGGGGGATCTACGGCATCGTTGGTTTCGCTTATGAAACCGGCTATAACTTCCTGGCGTTTTACCTCGGGGTTTCCGGTGCATTCCTGCTGGCCCCGGTGTTGCTGAGCCCCATCCTGCGGCTGGCCAAGAACCACCAGTTGGGATCGCTGGCCGACCTGTTCGCCTACCGCTATCGGAGTCAGGCGGCGGGTTCGATTACCACGATTGCCATGTTGCTGGGAATGCTCCCACTGCTGGCCTTGCAAATCCGCACCGTTGCCGATTCTGCGGAAATCCTGACCCAGGGCCTGCATCACCAATATATCGCCATTACCTTTTGCGTCATCATCACCCTTTTCACGCTGCTGTTCGGCGCCAAGCCGCTGACCACACAGTACAAGCACGACGGACTGGTGGTGGCCATCGCCCTGGAATCCGTCATCAAGCTGGTGACCATGCTGGTGCTGGCGGGATACGCGCTGTTCTTCGTCTTCGGCGGCCATGACGGCCTCGACCAGTGGCTGACGCAGCACCCGGACGCCCTGGAACTGCTGTATGTGCCGTTGCGCGAGAACGGCATCTGGCACAGCATGATTCTCGCCTTCCTGTTCTCGGCGGTGGTCATGCCCTACATGTACCACATGACCTTCACCGAGAATTTCCAGCCGCGCTCGATGCTGACCGCCAGCTGGGGACTGCCGTTCTACCTGTTCCTGATCGGCCTGTCGGTGCCGATCATCCTCTGGTCGGGCATCAAGCTCTCGCTGGTCACCACCCCGGAGTATTTTTCGCTGGGCGTCGCCATGGCCAGCGAAAGGCCGTGGCTACCGTTGCTGGTCTTCGTCGGCGGCGTCGCGGCGGCCAGCGGCACCATCATGGTCACCTCACTGGCGCTGTCCTCGATGGTGCTGAACCACATGGTGCTGCCGTTCACCCAGCCGGCGCCGGAATACAACCTCTACCGCTGGCTGATCTGGGTGCGGCGCGGCCTGATCATCCTGATCACCGCGCTGGCCTATTCCTTCTACCGCCTGTTCACCCGCGACCACAGCCTGACGGAAATGGCGATGCTGACGTTCATCGCCACGCTGCAATTCGCGCCAGGGCTGGTGGGCGTGCTGTTCTGGCCGCGCGCCACCCGCGCCGGCTTTGTCTCCGGGCTGGTGGTGGGTTTGAGCCTGTGGTTCATCGTGCTGGTCATGCCCTACCTGCTGGATCTTCCCGCGTTGTTCCCGCATCTGGCCAACTATGAGTTCTCCTTCTTTGCCGACCCGGTCTACTGGCACCACGTCGGTCTGGGCAGCACCCTGATCAATGCCGGACTGATGGTGATCGTTTCCCTCGGCACCAGCCAGAGCGCCTCCGAGCAGATGGCCGCCAACAGTTGCGCCGTCGACAATCTCCGCCGCCCCTACCGCTGGTCGCTGAAGGCCCGCGACGTTGACGACTTCAGCATCGCCCTGACCAAGGCGCTGGGCAACCTCGCGGCCGAGCGCGAAGTCAACCAGGCCCTGCATGACCTGGCGATGGTCAGGGACGAAAAGCGCCCCTACGCCTTGCGCCGCCTGCGCGACCAGATCGAATCAAACCTGTCCGGGCTGCTGGGCCCATCGGTGGCCCACGAGATCCTGGACGCCCACCTGCCCTACCAGATCCGGCCGGAAAACGCGGGTGGTGAAGACATTTATTACATTGAGTCCCGGCTGGAGGAATACCGTCACAAGCTGTCCGGTCTGGCCGCCGAACTGGATGCGCTGCGCCGCTTCCACCGCCAGACGCTCTATGACCTGCCCATCGGCGTCTGCTCGCTGGGCCGCGACCTGGAAATCCTCAGCTGGAACCGCACGCTGATGGAAATGACCGGCATCTCGGACGAGGACGTGATCGGCTCGCGCCTCAGCAGCCTGCCGGAACCGTGGCAGCGCCTGCTCAATGATTTCCTGCACAGCCCCAGCGTGCAGTTGTACAACCAGGAAGTGGGCGGCTATGGTCACAACCGGCGCATCAACCTGCACCGCGCCTATATCGGTGAAGACGCGCAAAGCGAGGACATGGGCGGAAGCCAGGTCATCGTGCTGGAAGACGTGACCGAACTCGATCGTCTGGAAGCGCAACTGGCGCACAATGAACGCCTTGCCGCCATCGGCCGCCTGGCCGCCGGGGTGGCGCATGAAATCGGCAATCCGATCACCGGCATCGCCTGCCTGGCGCAAAACCTGAAAGCCGAAAGCGCCGAGGACGAAACCCGCGAGGCCAGCGAACAGATCCTGACCCAGACCAAGCGCGTCAGCGAAATCGTGAAGTCTCTGGTCGGCTTCGCGCGCGCCGACCAGCAGACCAGCACCTACAGCTATGGGCCTGTCAATCTCTACCACGTTGTTGGCGAGGCCATCCAGCTGTTGATGCTGACCGGCAGCAAGGACTACCATTTCGATAACTTTTGTCCCGAAGACCTGATCGTGCGCGGCAACGGGCCGCGACTGACGCAGGTGTTCATCAACCTGCTCAACAACGCCCGCGACGCCAGTCCGCCCGGCAGCCATATCCTGGTGGAGGCCCGGCCGAACGGTCCGACGGTGCATATTGAAGTCGAGGACTTCGGTCACGGCCTGCCAGCCGGCACCATCCGCGACAGCCTGTTCGAACCTTTTGTCACTACCAAGGAAACCGGCAAGGGCACTGGTCTGGGCCTGGCGCTGGTACACGGCATCATCGGCGAGCACGGCGGACGCATCCAGCTGATGGACAAGGCGGATTACGACCAGGGACATGGCGTCATCGTGCAACTTACCCTGCCCGCCGCCGAGGCGGATGCTGTTACCGGAGAACGCTGAAGGTGAATCATCACATCCTGGTTGTCGAAGACGAAGCCATCATCCGCAGCAGCCTGAAACGGCTGCTGGAGCGCAACGGCTATCGCGTCAGCGAGGCCGGCTCGGTCCGCGAAGCCGTCGACAACCACCGCCTGCCCGAGTTCGACCTCGTCATCACCGACCTGCGCCTGCCCGGCGAACAGGGCACGGCGCTGATCGAACTGGCCAAGCCCGCCCCGGTGCTGATCATGACCAGCTTCGGCACGCTGAAATCCGCCGTCGACGCCATGAAGCAGGGTGCGGTCGATTACATTTCCAAGCCCTTTGATCATGATGAAATGCTGCTCAGCGTCTCCCGCATCCTGCGTGAGCAGAAACTGAGCAATGAAAATGAAGCCCTCAAGCAGACCGTCGCCATCCCGGCAAGCGGCATCATCGGCAGTTCGCCCGCCATGCAGGAGCTGTTCCGCCGCATCAGCAAGGTGGCGCCGATGTCCTCCACCGTGCTGGTGCGCGGCGAGTCCGGCACCGGCAAGGAACTGGTGGCGCGCGCGCTGCACCAGCAAAGCCCCCGCCGCGACAACGCCCTGATCTCCGTGAACTGCGCCGCCATTCCGGAATCGCTGATCGAAGCCGAACTCTTCGGCTATGAGAAAGGCGCGTTTACCGGCGCCAACGCCCAGCGCAAGGGATTGGTGGAAGCCGCTGACGGCGGCACGCTGTTCCTCGATGAAATCGGCGAACTGCCGCTGGAAGCGCAGGCACGGTTGTTGCGACTTTTGCAGGAAAAGGAAGTCCGCCGCCTGGGCGCCACCCAGACCCGTTCGGTCGATGTCCGGCTGGTAGCCGCCACCCACCGCAACCTCAAGCAACTGGCGGCGGAAGGCCGTTTCCGGGAGGACCTGTATTACCGGTTGAATGTCGTCGAACTGACGCTGCCACCCCTTCGCGAACGCGGCGACGACATCATCGAGATTGCCGAGTTCCTGCTGACCAAAACCTGCGAGCGACTGAACGTGCGGCCGCTGCGCTTTCACTCCGCCACGCTCAACGCCATGCTGGCCTACAAATGGCCCGGCAACGTCCGCGAACTGGAAAACGCTATCGAACGCGCGGTCATTCTCGCGGATGACACCGAAATCACGCCCGACCTGCTGGCCATCGAGGTGGATGTGCCCATGCTGGATGAGCCCGGACACACGTCCTCGCGGCATCACGAAATCGCGACGGAAAACGCCACCACTTCGGTTTCCGACGTTGCCGAGCCCCCCGCCGGGCTGTCGCTTGAAGATTACTTCCAGAGCTTCGTGCTGGCGCATCAGGAGCAGATGTCCGAAACCGAGCTGGCGCGCAAGCTCGGCATCAGCCGCAAATCGCTGTGGGAACGCCGCCAACGGCTGGGCATCCCCCGCCGCCGCTCGACCAATGCCCCGGACAGTGACGCCTGAACCGCGTTACCGGCCATCAAGGTGCGGTAACAGGTGTAACCATCCTGTTACCGCCCCACCCGGCTTTGTTACCCTGACATTGTCAGGATGTTACCGGAAACAATTTTCTCACCACCGCCCTGTTTCACTTTTCTCATCAACCCACTGAAATCAAAGACTTTAAATTAATCTCATGAAGTTGGCACGGCTTCTGCATTATATATAGCGTGACGCCAACAACCCTAAAAATACGGCTCACTCATAACAAGAACCAAAAACAACAATGACGCTTGGCGAACGCCATCCGCATGCTGAGACGATGGCGAATAACAAAACCAACGCGCCGATCAGCACGACAAACAACAAGAAAATTTGTCCAAGAAAAACAATCGAGGTCAAAACTAGCGCACGCGGGGACTCCGGTCCCCGCGCTCCTCTCCGGTGTCGCCCGCCCTGTCTTCAGCAGTTACCGAATACCATCAATCCGTTACCGGCCCGATACCGCCAAAAACTTGCTATTATTCCGCACCTGATCCACGCCAACGCAGGAAACCTTCCCGTTTCATGAGCAGACACAGCCACCCACTGCAGCCCGTCATTTACCGTGACACCGAGTCCGGTCTGGACATCAACGATTTCAGCGATGCCGCCCACCATGTCGTCAAACAGCTGGATGCGGCCGGTTACGCCGCCTATGTTGTCGGCGGCAGTGTGCGTGACAGCCTGCTCGGCTTGCACCCCAAGGATTTCGACGTCGCCACCAACGCCACACCCGACCAG
>DASUIL010000221.1:0-25135 GCA_036273075.1 Fluviicoccus sp.
CCGTCGACAAAATTCGCCAGCGGCAGGCTGTCGAGAGTGCCGTCCGGCAGCACGCTCAGCACGCTGTACAGCAGGCCGTCGGCGCCGCGCATCGCCAAGTGACCGCCGCCAGAAGTGACACCATCAAGATAGGCGTCACTGCTGCCGGACGGGGCTTTGTACGGCACCAGCTCGGCAAGGCGAGCATTGATTGCTGTCAGCTTCCCGGCGACAAAATTGGACAGTGGCAGGCTTTCAATTGAGCCATCGGCCAGCAGAGCAAACAGGTTGTACAGGTTCCCGTTGGCATCACGTGCGGGCAGGATAAACATCGCCGGGGTGCCTTCCAGCGTGGCCTGCAAACTGCCCTCATAGTTCTTGAACGGCCACAGGTTCGAAATGCGCGACCGAATCGTGAGGATCGCACCAGTATTGATGTTGACCTGCACGTCACTGGGATAGGTTTTCTGATAGACAGCCGTCCCGGTGCTGTTGAGATACAGGTCAGAAAATCCTGATGTCGACGCCGAAGGGATGTAGAAATACTGCCCGTTTGTGGTCGCCGCGATGCCCGCAGTAGTGCTGGCATAGATGCGGGCAGCAGCAACAACAACACTGGCCGCTGTTTCAGCATTTGCCTGCGCGGCAGCGGCAGCGAGCGCGTTGCCCTGGGTGTTTTCCCGATCATGCCCAGTCTGCAAACGATCAGCAGCGGTCGCCTCTGCACCAGCTGTTGCGATGGCCGCAGCATCCTCCGCACGAGCAGCAGCACGCAAAACGGCAATACCCGCAGGACCCGGTATATAAACCGATGCCACATCCGGACCATCAGTTCGATTTTCAGCGGGCGGGATAACCCCAGGAACCGCGACGCTGGCGACTTGTAAATCCATGATCACCCCACAATCACAAACTGGCCATCAAGCAGGCGCGTGGTAACAGTTGCAGGCTCAGGAGATATAACCCGCAGATAATACCGAGCCAGAAAACCTGTCCCGGAATATGGTAACTCATCGCCATTTGCAGGTTCATACAAGGTCCCTGTCCGCAACAATCCAGAGGTATCAATGACAGCCGTACTGTCATCCGGATAATCCAGCTCAATATATCCGTTATTAACCACCATCATCCCGTTGTCAGTTGAAAGTGCGAATAATTCAGAATTGTCATCATTAACGACAACCAACTCTCCGGAATATCCACTCAAATCACTATCAGGCCCGGGAACCAGATTAATACGCCGAGCAAAAGTGTCGCCTTTATATAAAATGAAATTACGCTGACGAGTCGGCATATTCGCCTCCAAATAAAAAACCCGCAAATGCGGGTTTAATTGTTGATTCAAAATATCAGGTTATTGCGCCATACCGGGTGCCGGTGGCTGTCCAGGTGATATTGCTATTTCCCACAACGCAGGGTCCAGCTACTCCACCCGGAGCACCAGATTGAGCGATGCTGGAACCGCCTGTCCCAGTTGTTGACGCATTACTACCAGCTGACCCGGCCGCGGCATATTGCCCCCCACCTGGAGCACCGTCTCCAGATGTTGCCGTCACGCCTGGGTCAGTTATTGAGGACATGGTCTCGCCTTCACCTCCAGTGCCACCATCAGTGGGACTGGCAGCCGATCCGCTATTGCCCCCGTAATAGGCCGTTCCCGCTGCGCCAAACGGCCAGCCACCACCCCCGCTTCCACCATTTTTCCATGCAAAGTTTGAAGACGTGACCAGGTAGCGGCCAGCTCCACCGCCACCTCCAGCGCCGGAACCTCCGGAAATGATGCCGGAGGTGTTATCTATTTCCATTGGCCAATCGGTCGCATCAAGACCGGGGCCACCGTCTCCACCAGCTGTTGGAGCGGAAATCAAGGTCAATGATGCTGATCCACCATGACCACCATCACCGCCACGCCCCGCAATCGTCCCGGCATTGACCAGGGTAATCACAGTCCCATCCGGCCAGCCGGTACCAACCCGGAACGCTGGGATGCTGGTGCTGGTGGCGCTGATCAAGACACCCGACTGGATTTCGACAGCCAACGTTACAGCCGATGTCGGAACGCCATACTCCAGCATAAACACGTCATACAGCACTACATCAAACTCATCGGCGCTGAAAACGATGCTGTACTCGCCCACCAGCGGGATATCCGCAGGCATCGACTGTGCCCGGTACCGGATGAGGTGCCCCGCCCGCTCCTCCTGGGCTTCGATGACTTCAAACGCCAGCTCGTTTTTGCTGCCGTCAGCGGCTTGCAGGTATCGAGTCTGCGCCCGAAAAATATCTCCCACACGCAGGTCATGGCGCGGGTCCATGCCAAACGACAGAATGCGCGGCGGGTCGCGGAACGTCATCAACAGCGCATCAGCCAGATCCTGCACACGCCCCAAGCTGGTGGACAAAAACCAGCGGCTGTTGATGCGCTTGATTACCGCGCTGCCGTACTGATTTGCCCCAGAGGCATCCGGGTCAGCCTGCAGGTAGCGCACGGCATAGTTTTTCAGTTCATCCAGCTTTTCCGCCGGCGACCGCCGCCCAAAATAGATCAACACGCTGCTGATCCGCTGCTTCGGGTCGTCCCTCAGGTCCACGGTGTTTTGGATAAAATGATCGTCATCGCTGTACACCGGCAACGCGGCGTCCAACGGGCGGATGGCGCGGAAGCGGATCTGCTGCTCGATCTCATCCCACCAGATGCGGCAGTTGCCCTGCTCGGTCAGTTCGGCCAGCAGGGTATTGACGCCGACCGGCTCAGGCTGGGTCAGATTCCACACGCCGGTCAGGTAGGTATCGCGCTCGGTATCCCATGCCGTTTTGTCGATATAGGCGGTGTCGATGCCCGCGTAATCGGTCAGCAGTGTGTAAATCACATCCTGAATCTCAGCGCTGGTAAACTCGCCTACCAGCTGGATGGTGTCGTCGGCGTCGTGCGCAGCGGCATCGGTGTTGTCCTGGGCGCGGGTGACAGTGAACACGTCGCCGCTGCGGGTGAACGACATGATTTCGCCGCTGATAGCGATCTTGCCGGATGCCGGGTATTCAGCAGCACCGACACCGGTCGGGGCGGCGGTCAGCGTGGTGGCGCTGTCGCTGATGCCTGCCGACAGGGTGCCGGTGCTGGGGCGTGGAAACAGGGCCTTCTTGTCGTCGGCCAGCTTGAGGATATCCTTGCCGACGATCTGGGCTTCGTCGCCTTTAAGCACGGCTGACAGGCTGTCAATGATGTAAGCGCGGACCTGGAATGCATCCCAAGTGAACGGGCTGGTGATGTAGCCGGCCAGGATGCGCAGCATGCGCCCTTCGTAATACGGGTTGCGCGCGCGGAACCGGCCCCAGAACGTACCAGCCGCCTGGGTGGCGCGGTCGGCCACGTAGGGGTCAATATCCACGTCTGTCCAGGGCGCGTCGGCCAGCTTGATGCTGACGCTGCCGCGCACACCAAGCCCCTTGCCGGGTGTGATCTGCTGGGGCGCGAACGATACCGACTTCAGCAGCGGGATGGTCTGCAGCCCCACCGGCAGGCGGGCGGACGGGTCGCTGAACCGGTAAGTTTTCATCCCCTTGTTGTAGTTGGCGGTGTCCTGACAAGTGGCGTAGGTGTTGTAGCACTTGGCCGCGCCGGTGACGCCGACCGATGCCGTGCAGGGGCTGGTGCCGTAGGTGCGGGTGCAGTAGTCCATGTCCAGTTCGACAAACACGACCGGAATGCGGCCGACACGTGAGGCCTCTGTGATGTGATCGGTCACGCTGTTACTCCCCGCTCAACAGGCACTGCACCGGCATGGTCAGCGTCTGGCGCCGGTCATCGTTTATGGCATATTCCGGGATCTCGCCATCGCTCCAGCAGAACGCGGCATCCTCCGGGTAGTCGGTGTGGTTCCGGCTGAAGAAGAAGGGCTTCAGCTCGGCATGCCGCACAAACGGTTCCCAGTACGACCGCGCCCAGGCCTGCGTGGCGTTGCGGATGGTGATGGTGGACCGGGCACCGCGGGCGATGATGGACCGGCCGACGAACTGGCCGCCCTCAGTCCTGTTGTTCAGGATCTGGGTGGCGCGGCCGTGCCGGGGCACGACGAAACCGGCAGGCATGCCGTATTGCGTGGTCAGCTTCTGGCCGAATGCGACAATGCCCACGTACAGTGTTTCCGCGCTGCTGCCCAGGTCAAACCGGATGCGCCACCAGTCGGCGGTCTGGGCGGTGAACGTCTTCAGCAGGATTTCGTCATCGTCCGGGGTCTGAGCGGTAAATGCGTCGCTCCAGGTGCTGCCGTCGGTGCTGTACTGGAGTTTGACGGACGCGCCGACCGTGCCCAGGTTGTGCCGGTACAGGCCGAAATAGTCGGCCGTCACGTCGGTGCTGAACTCAAACGTCAGGGTCTGCACGCCGTTGGAGGTGGGCGACCAGTAGGTGGTGGTCAGCCAGTCCCAGGCGTTGGCCGCGCTGTAGCCGGTGGCGGCGCTGCTGGCGGTGGATGCGGTCAGCAGCGGCGACTCGGCCAGGTTGTCGTAGCAGATGATGGCGGTGCTGGTCATACGGCTTGCACTCGCAGGTTGGTCAGTTGTTTGCCGTCGCCCAGCGCGTCATCCAGCAGATCCGCAATCATGCGGCCGGTCATAAGGCTGTTGGCGGGGATCTGTAGGATGGTCTGCTGGGTGCGGCCCGGCTGTTGCTCGCTGATCGGCTGAACCGCCGCCGACCCGGTTGGAGCGGATGGCGCCGAACTGGGCGCCGACGGCTGGCCGCCGGACATGACGCCGCGCGCCATGTTTGCACCAAAGGCAATGGCCGCCGCCGCCGCCGCAACGCCAAGCGCCGGGCCGACAAACGGGATTGGCGCCAAGGCGTTATACGCACCGATCGCCGCCGAATGGGTATTGATGGCGATCTGTTGCAACGCCTGCGCCTTCTGGATAGCCTGCGCAGCCTTGGCTGCCTTGCCCTGCCCTTGCGCCATCTGGTCCAGGCCGCCCAAGAAGAAATCCTTGGTCATTCCCATTTGCTTACGCTTTTGCTCCTCTGCTTCTTCTGCCGCCTTTTGACTTTCTTCATACGCAATACGTTTTTGAGAGGCCTCAAACTCAATATCAGCCACCAGCGGGCCATCCAAAATTTCGTTCATCCATTTTTTTCTGGCCTCTTCTTCAATCCGCTCCTGCGTCTGGCGCTCCTTGTCTTTTAACTCGTTAATTCGCCCAATGTGCTGCTGCTCCAGCTGCTCCAGAAGCCGGTGGCGCTCATCTGCCGACTCGAAGGCTGAGGCGTTCGCTGTTTCCAGCAGGCGGCGCTGTTTTTCGTACTGGGCGGTTTCCCTGTCCTCCGGGGACATAAGGCCACCGCGGATCTGGTCAATGGCGGATGCGTCCTTGTCGCCCTTGCCCTTTTTATCATCACCGCCAGCCGCCAATGCGCGGGCAGCGGCGGCAGCCGCACCCGTGCGCTTGATCTGCTCTTCCTGCTTCTTGACCACTTCCACGGCTTGGCCGCCGGTCTCGGTGACCGTCTGTACCATGTTGACCCATTCGTCCTTGTAGGCGTTCAGGGCCGTGCCATCCAACAGGATATTCTTGGCGTCGCTGAAGTTGCCCTCCAAAAACTGATCGCGCGCGGCCAGAACCTTGGCAACCACATCGGACAGCGCCTGAAGGCCAATCCAGGCCGTGCGCACCACAATGTAAAGGCCCTTGATGGCATTGCCGAAGCCTTCGGCGGCCGTGGTTCCCGCGTTCATGCGGTCGGCGGCGGCGGTGGTATCGCCTGCCATGTCACGCATCAGCGGCAGCAGCGAGGCCGCCAGGGTGTTGGCAGCACCCTGAAGCTGGCCCTGCATCAGGGTCATGGCCTGCTTCAGCTCGCGGGCAGACTGCACCGCCTCCGGCCCCTGCACAATGCCGTACTGTTCCGCCTTCTGGCCCAGATCATCCAGCCCTGCGGCGCCCAGGTTCAGCACGGGAATCAGTTCCGCACCGGCATCACCCATCAGGTTGCTGGCAATCGCGCTTTTGGTGGCGCCGTCTTCCATTCCGGCCATGGCATCCGCCATTTCGCGGAACACCTGATCGGCGCTTTTCACGTTGCCCTGGGCGTCCTTGACGTTGATGCCCAGCGCCTTGAACGTGTCGGCCGACTCGCCGCCCTGCGTGGCCGCCTCCAGAATCTTCTCGTTCAGGCCGCCAAAGGCGTCACCCAGCCGCCCGGCATCAACGCCGGTCATCTGGGTGGCGAACTGCAAGCGCTGCATTTGCTGCGAGCTGATGCCCACGGCATGCGACAGGTTGTCCAGCTCCACGGCGGCGTTGATGGCGTCGTTGACGAAACCGGCAATGGCGTCAATGGTGAATGCGCCGGCCACGGCAATGGCCATGCTCTTGGCGCTGTCGACCATCTTGTCGAACTGCTCTTTGGCGGTGTTACCGGCCTTGCCCAGGTCTTGCTGGAAATTGGCGGTGTCCGCCTCCAGCAGGATCTGCATGCGGCTGAGTACGTTGGCCATGGTTTCCCCAATAAAAAACCCGCCGAAGCGGGTTTGTGTGGTGCGTTCAATGTCGAGGCGGCGGCAATCCGGCGCCGTTGCCCAGCCGCTGCGTCAGTTTCTGGTTACAGGCGCTGGCCAGCGCCAGCAGGTCACGGTTGCTGGCCAATGGGCCGTTGGCTTCCAGAATCATCCCGGGCAGCTGCTCGAAACTGGTGATGAAGGCATTGGTGGCCAATGCCGTGGCAAACGGCAAGCGCTGACCGGCAGCATTCTGCGACAGGCAGAACAACCAGCGGCGATTCATCCATGCCTCATCGCCAGCCAGCACGGCTTCGAACACAGTGCGCGAGGCAATGCTGGCCACCTCCGCCGCCACGGCGTAGGCATGGGCCACCCGCGCCGGGTCGGTGCTGGTTACTACCGGCTTGCCGATGTAGTCGCCTTCCAGGGTGCGGATGTATTCCGCCGCCGATGGGCACAGCTCATCCGGTATTTCCGTGATGCGGGCCACGCCGTATTTCTGTTTCACCCGGCGGTACAGGTCGGCCTTGATGGTGCTGTTGCCGTCGGCAATGCGCCAGGCTTCGTCCTGGATGACCTTGTGCGGGTAGATCGGCACCGCCATCCGGGCGCGCCAGTGATGGTAGAGCACCTCGTCGCATTCGTCCTGGTACCGGATGACCGTTTCGCGGATTTCCGGGCTGACACGACCGGCATCAATCCCCGTCAACCAGCCGAACAGCTTTCGAAGCGGAATGCACAAGGACTCTTGTTCATCACCTTCAGTAGGGGTTGTCATCATGACAACCCCCCACCGCTTTTCGTTCCGCTTCATCTTTTTGTATTGCGAGGGCCAATCAAGGCCCATGCCTTGAACGATCGGCCGCATCGGCGTGAAGGGCTCGCCGTTTTGATTGATGATGTAGAGTTGTGCGCCGTGGAAATGGACGGCCAGTGCATTGTTGTTCATGATGTTCGCTCTGTAAGTCATTGACGACCGCCAACAGCTCTCACCCTGGTGACGGACCGAACGGGGTTGAGAGACCGGACAGAGGAGCCGGCGAGCCCGAAGGCTCCCCCGTCCGGCCCGCCATAACGCGGGCACGAACGAACGGACACAAAAAAACCGCTGGACGCGGCTCTGTGTCCCCTCTGTTTCCGGGCTCTCACCCCCGGCAGCCATATGGGCTGCTGGGGAAAGACTACACCCGGAAACGCAGAGGCGCAACTACTACAGTTTAAGCAATGAAGCAATGGCGAATTTAAGAGGCCGTCGCCATGGGGCATTGCGATAATCGCAACACCCTCACGAAAGCGACTTTAACCAATGCTCCTCATGAACGATCTGAATAGTAGCGCCCGCTTTCTTCATCTCCATCGCCTTGTCAATCTTGGTTCCATATGAACCATGCTTCCATTCCGGGCTGCCTATGCCTCCAACCACCAAATACGTCAGCTTTTTGGACACCCCAGTCTTGATCTCGCCGCCGCGCAGCACGATGAGCGACTCACACAAAGCGCGGAACCCATAGACAAAGTCACCAGTCAGGCAGAACGCTGAGCCGAAATAGACGATCTCCGGCTCTTCATACTCAATAAGCTGAGTCGGGTGCTTGGAAGTAGCCAGCTCTTCAAGCGTACTACCCGTCAGCTTGCGTAACGTATCAACCAGGTAAGCGCGCTCATCCTCGGTAATAACACCGTCCGCAAGCACTTCCTGCACGCGGCTATAAATGACATCCCCCGGCCAACGGGTGGAGAGCACATGATTACTCTTCAGCCACTCATTCAGGAATGTGATTTCGCTGTCGTGAAGCCTCCCATCCGCCAGCAGCCCCGTCGCAATGCCCAGCAACGAACTCAGCGACTGGTTGAACTCATTGATAAGGCCCATGCCAATGCGGCCGTATGATATTTCCATGGTGACACTCCTTATTGTCGGAGCCGCCATCATGCCCTATCGCGCTTTACCCTGTCATCCCGCCAAACCACGCCCAATAAAAAACCGCCTTTCGGCGGCTCATACTTTCTCATCAATCCCGGCCTGCTTCAAAATCGCATTGGCAGTGTGCCGGCTCTCCACAGTCACCGGCAATGTAATGCTCTTGTTGCTGATCGGGCTCTTCCAAATCTCATGGCTGCCCTTACCCTGGCGGTCAAAAAAACAACCGTTGGCCAACAGAATCCTTTTGACCTGATCGTAAAAACCAGCCCCCATGTCAATTGGCCAGCCGGTGCCCGCACGCGGTCTCTATCTGACGAAACTGCAAACGCATCAAGTCAGGGTTCAGGCCTGGCAGATTGTCATGGGCCAGATCCGGAGCAATCTCCCAGACCCGCTCCTTCAAATGATCAAAGCTGTCGGCCTCAGTCACCAAACCCAAGCTATCGCATTCCGCCACCCAGATACCGGAGTCATTGGTGACTTCCACCACCAATGGCGGGAAATGCCGATCAAGGCGCGCATTGGCGCTTACAACCAGATCATCCAGCGACAACCCAAGCTTAATCACAGCAACTCCTGTAACGGCAGTAAACTCTTCCAACAAGGAATGAAACTGCTGGCCGCTGAGGCGCAAGCCTTGCGCATCAACATTCTTAAACTCACTCAGAACCGTCAGAATATTTCCCATGGCGTAGACGTGAATGACAGGGCCAATCGTCTCGGTAGCAACTACTGCTCCGCGCCGGTCTTGACTGTCGGTGAACTGCCGCATGGCAAGATCCAGCATCAATCCGAACACGGGAAGCACATCACCGGTACAGCATTCTTCCAGTACACCACGCATGTCATCCAGCGACACAAATGCATCAACACCGCAACCGACTCGGGTGAATCGCACAGCGTTTCCAGCAATCTCGGCGGTGTAAATTTTATTCATATAGGGCCTGCAATAATCGCGCGCGGATTGTAGGCAGTTTCAATCCATTTGTCACGGGGGCAACACGTTTGCACCCTATGCGAATGGTTATAGCAGCCTACAACCCAGGTTGCAAAGCCTCGCTTTGTATCACGCAGTGTCAGGATGTTTCATTTTTATGCTTTACCCTTCCACCCATCACCAGCCGCATCTTCTCTTCCACCACCTCCTGCGGCGGATCATCCCGCTCCGGCCGTTCGCTGAACAGCAGAAAGTCGGCAACCGACACCGGGTTACTCCCCCGCGCCCGGTTCAGGTTCACCAGGGTGGCGCAAACATTTGCGCCAGCATGGTCAACCACATCCCGCAACGCCTTGTCGTCATCCAGCACACCCATCTTCCGGGCGGCTATCCAGTACGTCAGCTCATCGGCATCCAGCGTGGCCAGCAGTTCCTTCACGGTGCGCCCCATCCGCAACGCCAGCCAATGCAGAAACTGGCGCAGCGGGCGGGCCGTCAGTTTTTTTCCGCTTCCTCCACCGCATTTTCGCCCATGCCGTTCAGGCGCAGGGCTGCCGTGAACAGCGGCGCAATGATGCTGTAATCCAGCAGAGCCAGTGCGGGAACGTCATCCTGGCCAAACAACGGGCTGCCGGCTTCATCGCAGCAGCACACCGAAACCCATTGGGCACGGATGCTTTCCAGATCGGCTTTGCGTTCACCGGCCATCGCCGCCTCGAACCGCTCACGGGCAGCAGCGGACATGGTGCGCACCCGAACCACCCCGCGCGGGGTGGTCACATCTTCAAAGCGGAACGGGGCCGCCAGCAACTCTTCACGGGTCAGCATGTCAGACGGTCTCGGTAACTTCGCCGGAAATGTCGATGCTGACGCTGGCCCGCACCTTGTCGTCCTTCTTGCTCATCACCTTGAACTCGGTGATCACGCCGCTGTAGGCGTATTCCGTGCCGTCAGGAAGCACGTTCTTGAAGTTCTTGCGAGTGCCAACGCCATCCTTCAGCGCCTGGTGCTGGGTGTTGGCCGGGTCGTACAGCACTTCAAACTTCACCGAACCGGCATCCAGAGTGGCGCCGCCGTCCTTCTGGCTGAAGGTGTCGTCCAGCGTGGTCACGTCGATGCTCTTGGTGGTGGCGCCGCCAGGTGCTTCGCTGATATCCACGATCTGCGCGCAGGCGGTAAAGGTTTCGGTGGGGGTGGCGCCGTTGCCGACTTGCAGCTCGATGCCCTTGGTATTGACAGTGGTGGCGGTCATGATTGCGTTTGCTCCCAGATGGTAAAGTCGATGGACTTCAGGTAAATGCGGACGGTTTCGTCGTAGTCGTCAATATCGCTCTGCACCGTGGCACAGACGCTGGTCAGGGCATCAATGGCATTTACCACCGCTTCACCCAGCGTCATCAGCTTGGCAAGTTGGTCGTGGTAAATGTCTACCCGTATGCGGGCCTGGGCGTGGCCAGTAAAGCCCTGGTAGTCGGTCAGCCGGTCGGCGCTGATCGGCGTGATCACAATGTAGGGCTGCACGTCGGTACAGCCTTCGGCAGCGTGATGCGTCCACACCCGGTTGTTGACCAGAGGCTTCAGGGCATCGTGCACCGCTGCAATGGCGCGAATGGTGGTCATGTCTTGATCCCCTGACGGGCAGCATTGCGGCGGCGGACCAACTCTACGCCACGCGCAAGATGTGAAATGAAGGTGTTTAAAGCCTCCATCCGCCGCGCCTCAAATGCGTCTCGCATGAATGATCTTGGCGCTATGTGTTTAGTGCCGACTTCCAGAAACCGCCCGTAATAAGCATCACTTCGCCAAGACAACGCGACCATGGCATTTCCACCAGTGGTTCGCAGATGCTTCTTGCTTTTAAGGCGCATGGCTGCAATGTTTTTTCGCAGGTTTCCGGGTTGCACCAAGGTTCTTTCAGCCGGCATCCGCCGCGCTTCCTCGCGGGCAAGCTGGCGGTTATAGCGGTCAAGTATTTTGTTCCCGGTACGCTTTACCTTCCGGGCTTTCTGTCGCTTGTAACGAAAGTGCGGCTTTGAGGCGATTGGCGCACGAGCTGAAGCCTCAGCCAAGATTGGCTTGGCGGCGGCAGTCAAGGCCGAATAAAGCAGGCGGCCTGCCACTTCGTTGCCAAGTTCCGCAAGCGCCCTGTCAAGATCGGCAGCGCCAGTTGCCTTCACCGAAACCTTATTACCCATCGTTGCTGCCCGTGTAGCACATGAGCTGCAATTCCGCGTGCCGGTTGTCAGTGTCGATCACGTTGGCGATGGAATAGACCACGCCATTGACCACGGCGCGATGCGCGGCAGTGATGCCAGACCGGTAACGGATGCGGATGCGGGCAGTAATTTCCGACTGTTCAGCACCTGCGGCAAAATACTCCCGCCCGGAAAGTGGCTGCACCTGGCCCCAGACGGTGGCAAAAGGGGCCCATGCGTTATGCTGGGCACCCATGCTGTCCTTGGTCTGGACACGCTCTTCCAGGGTGACGCGGTCGCGCATCTTGCCGATATCCATGTCAGAACTCCACCCGCAGCGAATCCAGCAGGCCGCCCACAAAGGGATACGGCACAGCATTGGCCTGCCCCGCCGTCACGGCCTGCCGTTGTTCGTACAGCGTGGCAATGTCCATCAGCATCCAGCTGATCATGGCGTTGGGCAGATCATCCGCCGCAGCGCCATAACCGGCGTCGTACCGGATCCGCACGGTAACGGCGTCTCCGGGGTTGGTAATCGTGACCAGCGTCTTCTGGGCGGTTTCGGTCAGGGTGTAGTCGTCGGTCGTCAACACCGAGGTGGTGCCGTCTTCCGCCACGCCCGTCACCGACACCATCTCCACAAAAGGCGGTTTCGGCAGCAGCAGCACTTCATCAATGCCGGCCTCCACCTGGTAGGTGGTGGTAAGCACCGCGCGGCCGGTCTCCTGGCTGCAACGCTCCGCGCTGGTACGCGCCAAACGCTCCAGCAGGCGATCTTCGTCGCTGGTGTCGGTATCCAGCCGCAGGTGCAGCTTGATATCGGCCATCAGCACGGGCAGAGCCGCAGCGGCCGTCACAACGGTCAGCTTCATACCGGGTTCCGTTCGTTGTAGGCGATCTGGTCCGGGCTGTCCGTGACCATGCCAACCTTCAGCAGCGCCTCATAGCAGTGCGGCGGAAGATCCACCACACTGCCCGCTTTCAGGCGGCTGCCGTCAATGTTCGTGCAGTCACACAGCACGGCAACACGCACCGGCTTGATGACTGTCTCGGTTTTCTTGGCCATGACTCAGGCTCCAGTGGGGCCGGCGAACCGGCCCCGCCGTCATCAGGAAGCGGCGTTGGCGTAGTGCTTGATGCAGCCGCCGGTATCCAGCAGGTTGCCGCCGGTACGCATCCAGGCCAGATAGCCAACCTGACCCAGCTTGGCGTAGGCGCTGTCGGTGAAGCGGAACAGCTCGGCCTGCATCACGTCGCGGATGTAGTAGAAGCTGAAGTCGCCGAACAGGATGGACTTGGCGCTGGCCGCCATGGTGGCCACGTCGTTGTTGATCACCACCGGGTAGCCCAGGATGGTATCCGGCAGCGGGTTGCCCAGGCCGTCATAACCCGGAATGAAGATCGGGCGGCCGGCGCTGTCCTTCAGCTTGCGGATGGCCGCCAGGGTGGCATCGTTGAGCATGAAGGCGCAGCGGCCCAGCGCGCGGTAGGCAACGTCCACCGAGTGCACCAGGTCGATCAGGTCTTCGTAGATCACCGTGGTGGTCTGGCCGCTGGCGCCGGTCTTGCCCAGGGTGGAGGCCGTCACCACGCCCTTGGGCTGGCTGGAACCGCTGCCGGTGGTGAAGTAGGTGTTGGTCACGCGGCCCAGACGGTCGGCAAAGCGGCGATTGATGAACGCCTCGATGTCGATGTTGCTGTCCTGCAGCAGCTCGAACGGCACGGCGATGATCTTGGAGCTGAACTTGTACACATCCAGAGCCGCAGTGCCGAAGGTGGGGTCCGCAGCAGTGGCGGTAGTGTTTTGGGCGATCAGTTCACCGGTTTCGCTGGTGCCGTCAGAAGTCGGGAACGACAGGCTGTTGCCCATGTCGGTCTGGATGATCGTGGCCACCTGACGCACACCGCTGTAGTCCTTCAGCGCATCGAACAGGATGGAAGCCACATCGGACTGCACGGTGTAGCCGCCCTGGCTGCCGGTGGTGGTCGACATGGTGTTGCGGATCTCGGTCCAGTCGGCGGCAGTCAGCGCGGAGTCACCGCCCTTCAGCCACTTGGCCAGCAGGCGCCGGGAAGCGCTGACCTTCTTGCCGTTGGCGGCATTCTCGATCTGATCCTGCAGCTGGCTGTCCTTCAGCGCTTCCAGGGCGCGCTCGGTACGCACGATCTCGGCATTCAGTGCTTCGATCTTGGCCATGTCGGCGTCATAGGCAGACTGGTTTTCGGGGGTCCAGGTGGTGCCGGGCTGTTGGCTGGCGGCCATCAGATCCTGCACGCGCTTGGCAACGACATTCTTTTCCTCACGGAGGGCTTGAATGGACTTCATTTTTTGGATCTCCAAAATGAAAAAACCCGCAACATGGCGGGTGTGGCGGGTTAAAACCGGGGTTACAGGGCGGAGGCTACAGCCAGGCGGCGAGCCATCGCGGAAAAATCAGGGGTCTTGCCGGCCGGCGGCGGCGGCGGATTCGGCGTCGGGGCCGGATTGGTGCGGGCCTTCGGCTTCATGTTTCGCGGCGCATTGCGATACACCGACAGGTTCCACATGTCCATCGCGCCTTCCGTTTCCGGCTCTTCCGGCTCCGGCGGTGCAGCCGGAGCACCCGGCGGGACTGCATCGGCCTCACCGGCAATGCGGTCAATCAGGCCAAAGGCTTGAGCCTCCTGAGCCGTGAACCAGGTCTCGGCATCCATCAGCAAGGCGATCTCGTCTTGCGGCTTGCCGCACTTGGTGGCGTAGCTCAGGGCGATGGTGCTGTCGACCTTGCCCAGCAGCGTGGCTGTCTTGGTCATGTCGTGGCGGTCGCCACAGCCCCACGTCCAGCCGTTGTGGATCATGAACAGCGCCCCGGGCGACATCACCACTTCATCACAGGCAATGGCAATGAAGGTGGCCGCGCTGGCACAGATGCCGTCGATGTGGCAGATGATGGTCTTGTCGCTGTCGCGGATAGCCTGCTCGATGGCGCGGGCGGCGAATACATCACCGCCCGGGCTGTTGATGCGCAGGTGGATGGTGGGCGCGGTGATGCCTGCCAGGTCACGCAGGAACATCATCGGGCTGATGCCGCCGCACCATTCGGCGGTCAGGTCATCGCTGACGATCATGTCGTACATGTAGATGGTGGCCTCGCTTTCCGACACGGCGTTATCCACGCGGAAAACATGCCGTGCCGCGCGGTTCAGCGCGTACAGGCTCATCAGTTGGTTCATGGCGTTGCTCCAGCAGCCGGCGCGGCAGCGGCCAGCACGTCACCGCCGGGAATCGGCGGCAGGTTTTCAAAGGCGCGGACCTCGTTGATGGTCAGCCACCCCGGTTCACCGGCGCGGCCCAGGCCGATCCGGTACGATTCGTTGCGTGTCTTGATGTCGCCACGTTCGAGCCCGGCCGTGGCGAACTCGGCAAAGAACGGGCTGCCCTTCAGCAGCTTGCGGTTGATCTCCTGCTCGGCATCCACCAGGTGCTGCTGCAGGGTGTACTTCACGAAGCCGATGCCCATCTGCTCGACACCAGAGCCCCAGCTGGTAGTGTTCTGGGTGTGGCCGATCATGAACGGCGGCACGCCGTAGATCCGGGCAATGTCCTCGATCTGGAATTGGCGGGCCTGCAGCAGCTGCGCCTCCTCGGCGTTGATGGTCAGCTCCTGCACCTCCATCCCGGCACCCAGCACACCGGGGCGGCGGCGGTTGCCTGCATGGATGTCGGTCCAGGCGGCGCGAATCATTTCCTTCTGCTCTTCGCTCAGCTTGGCAGCCTGGCTCTTGATGATGATTTCCGGCTTTGCACCGGCTCCGAAAAACTCCGCGCTGTAGCGGTCAGCCGCCAGGGCAATGCCCGCGGCGTTGCGCAAGGCGTGGCGCAGGGGCGATACCGAGCGCAGGCCGTTGAAGCCAACGCCGGTGAAGTGCAGCACGTCGTCCTGGTCCAGAATCTCGGACTGGATGGACGCGCCGTCAATGTTCGGCATGCTGAAAAACTGGTAGGCCAGCCGGTTGCCGTTCGGGATCACGATCACCGCCGACGGATGCCAGGGGATGATCTCCGCCGCCAGCGGCGAGGTCCGCGACTCGCGCACGATCTTGGCGAAGCCGTCACCATGCAGCAGCTTGCTGGTCATGATGTAGCGCCAGAAGGTGCTGGCCGAACAACGGGCCGTCGGCTCGCGGTTCAGCAGGTCGCTCAACGGAATGTTGGCGCGGGACCGTGTCTTGCCGTCGCTGCTTTCCCGGTAAACGGGAATGGGCAGGCTGGCCACTGCCCCGGCAATCAGCTGCACGCAGGCATAGACCGCGCTGACGCACATCACGGTGGTTTCCGTGACCGCCATGCCGGAGGCGTTGGGGCTGGCCAGCAGGGAATACAGGTCGGAGCCATAGACGCCCGAACTGATCGGCAGGCTGCCGGCGGCTTGAACGGCCGTCTGCTGCCGGTGCCGGATGCGTTTCTTCGCCATGGTTCACAATACCTCAATGCCAAAACCGCCGCCGTCATCGGCGTGGACCATCAACCGGCCCAGCGCCATGATGGACGCCACTGCCGGGTCAATCTTGTTCGTGCTCTTGGCCTTGTCCGGCTTCACGTTTCCGGCCGGGTCACGCGCCGCCACTACATTGCCCATCGCCCAGGTCAGCACTGGATCACCCGGGTGTTCCAGGTCGCGCTTCAGGATCAGCCGCTCCACTTCCTTCATGGCTGGATTCATGCTGACAAACCCCTGCCGGAAGACAATCATCGGCGCCGACTCGGCCTGCAGATCGTTCACCAGCTGGGTGCTGTTCCAGTTGTCGAAGGCAATCTCGCGGATATCCAGCATGTCCAGCGCCTGCAGGATGTCGCGCTTGATCCAGTCGTAATCGCACACGTTGCCGGGCGTCAGCGTCAGCCATCCAGCCCGCGCCCATTGCTGGTACAAGTGCTTGTTGATGTTGCCGTTGGCCAGCGCAGCGTCTTCCGGCAGATAGTGCCGGCCCCACAGGCGGCGCTTGCCGTCCGGCATCCGGGCGGCCAGCACGAAGCTGCACAGGTCGCTGGTGCTGGCCAGATCGAGGCCGCCACAAATCACCTCAGCATCGCGCAGATCATCCAGCGCATACACCGACCGGCAGGCCCGCCAGTGCTCCATCGGCAGCCACAGGTTTTGCGCCTTCACCCAGCGGTTCAGCCGCTTGGTGAGGAAGTTCTCCAGGCTGGACGGCTGGTTTTCGGCTGTACGGGCCGCCTCGCGCAGGCTGTCCAGGCTGACGCTGACGCCAAGGTTCGGATTTGCCTTGATCCAGCAGGCCTCGTTCCTCCAGTCGTCTTCGTCGTCGATTTCGTAGATCACGCCCCAATAGGCGTCATCGTCAAACTGTTGCTCCAGGATGCCCTTCAGGTAGTTGTCCTGCACCACGCAGACAGACTCTTCGCCATTGAAGCCAGCGGTGGTAATAGCCAGCATCAGCGGCTGGCTGCGGGCGCCCATGGCGCTGTCCAGCACATCCCACAACGCACTGTTAGGATGGGCATGCAGCTCATCCACCAGCGCCCCATGCGGGTTCAGGCCGTCCTGTGTTTTGGCATCCGCGCCCAGCGGCGCGTACAGGCTGGCCGTTCCGGGGATGAAGATCTTGTTCTTGTAGACCTCCAAAGCCCGACGCAATGCCGGGCTTTGAAGCACCATCATTTCCGCTTCCTTGTGGGCCAGCTTCGCCTGGTCCAGCTTGGTGGCGGCAGTGTAAACCTCGGCGCCGGCTATGCCGTCCCCCACCAGCAGGTAGAGGCCGGTGCCGGCCATCGTCGTCGTCTTCCCGTTCTTGCGGGCCACCCGCATATAGCCTTTGCGGAATCGGCGCGTGCCGTCGGCACGAAGCCAGCCAAACAGCACCGCATGCCAGAAGGCTTGCCAGGGCGAAAGCATGAACGCCTGTCCTGCCCAGCGGTCTTTGCTGTGCCGGAGAAAGTCGAAAAACTGAAGCGCATGCCGGGCATGCGGCTCAGAAAACACCAGGCCGCGATCAGCAGCCGTGTCCAGATCTCGGTAGTGACGCTCCACAGCCAGGCGCGTCCACTTGCAAACCGTGACTTCACCAGCCAGCACGGCCCGGCCGTAGGCGTCGAAGTCAATGTCAGCATTCGACATTACGCCCCGCCGGATACCAGATACGGCTTGTTGGCCACAAAGTTGCCCAGCTCATTGGGGAACAGGTCGCCCTGTGCGCCGTCACCCTGCTGCAGCTTGCGCACTTTCTGAAAGCTGGGGATGGTCAGGCAGGCTTCCGGCAGCCACTGCAACAAATCCCGCTTCAGGTTCCGCGCCACAAAGAACATCTGGTGCGGCTGTTCGTACCCGTTCCGGGTTGTGACGACATACGTTCCAGTTTCCGCCTGCAGCTTCTCGACGAACTGTTCCGCATCCACCCAGCGCACAAACGTGGTGACGATGACATGCAGCGCCATCACATCCGTGCGGTGGATCAGGCCCTGCTCTTTCAGCGCCTTGCAGACGTAGTTCCAGATGGGCTTTTCGGAAGCCGTCAACGGTTTCTGCGGTTTCGGGATCTCCGATTCGTCAGCGATCCGGCCAGCGGCCGCAGGCAACCGGGTCTCCACCACCTGCAGGCGGGGAGTCGTCATGTCAAAAAACCCTCATCAGCAACACATCAACAGGGGTCAGTTTTAACCCCCCCCTATTCAAAAATCGTCGTGGGCACAGATACGGCTGGGGCGCGGTCTTTTCGTTGGGCCGCCAAGGTTTTGACTACCCCCTACCACGCACCCATGTCCTCGCTGGCCGTCTTGCGGCTATGGCATGACGCACACAACGACTGCCAGTTGGCGCGATCCCAGAACAGGTCGGAGTCGCCCTTGTGCGGCACTATGTGGTCAACTACCGTTGCCGGTACCAACCGCCCTGCCCGCAGGCAATGGACACAGGTTGGATACTCTCTCAGCCAAACCGCCCGCGCCTTGCGCCAATCAGCGCCATAACCGCGCTGGTGACTGGTTCCGCGATCCACGTCATAAGCATGGCGGTCACTGCGATGATCAGTACAAAACCCACGATCAACCGCATGAGCATGGCAACCAGAATGAAGGCAGCCTCGCGGAGCGGCACGTGGCATCAGCGATTACTGTTTCGCCGTGCATCACGGATATCTTTCGTGATGACCTGAATCGGGTTCTTCGCATCACGCCACCGCGCCAGCTGGTTGGTTACGATGCGCCATAGCAGCCAGCCGGGAGCCGACACACAGAAACATACGCAAAGCTGTGCCTGGAACGACCAGCTGGTCCAGCCCATATACTCGATCACCAATGGGCCAACCATCAGGCCATGGGCAAAAGCCACCGCCAACATGCCTGCCTGTTCACTTCGGGAACGAGGCGGACTCATGGAGAACATGACCAGCGCCGCCAGGACAAACACCAGCAGCATGGCGGCACCCGAAATCCATAAGCCACAGGTCGTGGCGATTCCGGTTAGGTTTACGCTCAGACCGGCTCCAGCAGCTGCACAGGTCGCTGTGGTCGGTTCGTTCATGGCTACTCCCGCCTTGTTTATGGCAACGTTCTCCCGGCTTGAAAGTCTTTCAAAGTCAGCCCGGCGGTGTACTGGAAGTGCGGGAACTCACGGAACGTGGCCCAGTCGCCCGCCCATTCCAACCCGCAGCTTTTGCCAATGTCACCGATCTGCTTCCAGACGTGCGCAGCAGCGCCAACTGTTTCCCACATGGGCTTGCCATGAACCAGCGGCACAACATCAAAGGCGACCCGGTAATTGTGGAATGACTGACCGGCGCGGGCATTGGTTACCCGATTGCCGGGGACTGAGCGGCCTTGAGCGAACAACGCATCCTGAGAGGCGAAGTCGCGGTAGGTGCTGGTCACCAGCAGGTCAATGCCAGCCTGACGGCATTTCTCAATCATCAAACGCGCCTTCGCCTGCACCAGCGGGTGCAGGTCTTCCAGCTTGCGACTGCTGATCATGGCGTTACACCGGGCAGAAGGTCAGTTTGATTTCGGGGCAGACCGGCAGCTGGGCAGAGGCGCAGCCAGTCAGGGCGGCGACAATGATCACTGCCAGGGTGATGCGCTTGATCATGTTCAACTCCGGCGGCGGGCCTTCCCCGCCCGCATGGATAACGGCGTCCAGCCTGTGAGTCGCCCTTACGCGGGCCGCGATGAATCACCTTAAACAACGAAGCATTGCGCCCAAATCGAAAGAGCGTTACGTCTTTGGCTATCGACCGTAAAAGCCGCCTTCAATGCCTCGGTGTTTAAAGTGAAACCATCCATGGCAGGATTCCTTTCCCGGCCTCCTGGCCTAGGCCCCTCGACAGGAGTCAGGCTTCCTTGATAACGAGGTAACGGGTAGACGTCAGATAGACATCATCCCCCGTGATATCGCAGGGATTGTTCAGCATTACTTCCTTTGCCAGGGTATCCGGGCCAGAGCCTTCCGGATAAGCCTTATCCCAGACCTGAACAACAACCTTGTAATTCGACTGGTCAGCATTTTCGATACGTACTTTTTTCGTCATGACGGTCACCGATTGCGCACAAAAAAACCCGCCGAGGCGGGTTTGAGGTATTCGTAATTGCGTTGGACGCGACTACCCGAACAAATCTTCACGCATTTACTGGGTTTGAGGCAATACCGTAAATATATTTAAAAGATAAGAACATCTCTCAATTAATGTGGCTCGCAGGCGAACAATGCGCCTTGCGCGGCCGTGGCAAAGGGCACGATCTCCGAGCGCATGGTGTACACCTTGATGTACAAAGGCCCGGTATTGGCTTCGCGGCGGGACTTGCCGGCGACGATATCGCCACGGGCGCGCAGGTAGGTGAGGCGGTAGGAGAGTTCCGAGGCTTCGACAGCATCCGGCAGGGCGCGGCGGATAGCAGCGGCGCTGAGGGGCCGACCGGCGGCGATCAGCACGTTGATGATGCGATCGTTCAGTGACTTGTCACGCATGGCCGATTGCCTCCAGTCGTTCAAGCACGTGGGTCTTGGCGCAGACCAGCAGCGCCTCCGATTGCGCCATGCTGGTGTTCAGGGCCAACGCCAGCAGGTAGCCGGTGCGGCGATGGCCGTAGCGCTGCAGCAGCACCCGCCGCCAGTCCATCGGGGCGTCTTCCAGCATGCGCTCTACCAGCGCGCCCAGGGCATCATCGGCCTGCTTGTGGGCGGGGGGACGGTTGCCGGACTCCTCATCGCTCCAGACATACCGGCTGCCGTGGTGATTCCAGGCGCGTTCAGCACTGCCGCATTCCGTAGCCACGCGCGGGCCCCATGACCCGGTGGCAACGAACGATCCCCAGTTCTCCAGGAGCGCTTCCAGTTGGTGATGGTTGATTGTGGTTTTTTTCATCGTTCTGACCCGGGCCGTTTTCTGTTAAGGGTCTGTGAAGGGTTTTTTTTAACCCTTCACATCTGGAACCCTTGCTATTACTGACTTTGTTAAGACGTTAAGGGTGTGAAGGGTTTAAACAGCTTCGCGTGAGAGATTTTTTTATTTCTGGTGCTTATGGTGTTCACCTGAAAATTTTTCTCTACGTGTGCGCGCACGCGCCAGAACCCTTAACCCCTTAACATGAACCGCTTTAAACCTTGTGCTGCAACGCTTTCAGCTTGTGAAGGGTTGCTTTCAAACCCTTCACATACCCTTCACACCCTTAACATTCCTGGTCACTTTTGCCCTTCAAAGACTCAGCAAAGCGGCCGATTTCTTCCGTGAGCCATTCCTGTTTCTTGATTCCTTCCGGACACTGGCCGATCAGGATCATGGTGGCCTGTGCCGTGTTCTGCCCCTTCCAGTACCGCTCTACCCGCTTGGTCTCGCGCACGGAAATGTTGGTGCCGAACTTGGTCTCGGTAAGCGGCTTTTCGCCCCGCCGGTGGCAGTAGTTGGAGTAGGCACGGTACAGATCCAGACTGAGGCAGCTGCAGTAGGGAACGTCCAGCGAACCCGCCTTCCAGTCGCGGTAGAAGCACTCCCACGCGGGCAGGCCATATTCGATCAACCGCTCCTTGCTGGCGGTCATGGGCGGCTCCAGGTTGGCGTGGAAGACCTGCTGATTGCCTTGGCTATCTGTCCAGTCCATGGGCAGGCTTAGCAGGAAGCCGTACCAGGCGCGGTAGCCGAGGTCATCAGGACGGTTCATGTCGGCCACGGCATCGGCCAGCACTTGCGGCGGTACCTTGGCGTTTGGCCAGCAGACCAGCATGCGGCGGTCTCGCGGTTCAACTGGCAGCGGCTGGATCTCGTTGGAGAGGAAGACGGCGTTGCTGTAGTTGGCCTCTTCCCAGCCGCTGACGAACTTCTGTTCCACGCGCTGGGTGGTGCCGGTGATCATGTGCTTGACGGTGCCCAGGTGGGCGTAGCGGCTGGCACCGCTGAAGATCTCTTCAAAGACCATGTACAGCTTGTTGCTCTTCCAGTCGGTGTACTGGGATTCCAGCTGATGCTGGCCCAGGGTGGCGCTGTACTTGTTGCCGTAGAGCTGGCGGTGGATATCGCTGAAGAACAGCGATTTGCCCGCGCCCTGTACTTCGCCGTGAAACAGGCAGGCGCTCTTGAGCTTGGTGCCCGGTTGCTGCAACGGCAGCGCCAGCCAGCGCAGCATCCACTGGTAGACATCGTCGTTGTTCTCGCACAGGTGCCGCAGCAGCTGGCGGATGCCCAGGCAGTAGTAGTTGCTTTCTTCCGGCGTGAGCGGTGACAGCGGCAGGCCGTCAAAGGTATTGATGCAGTCGTCGGCCACGCGCATGGTGGGGTCGAAGACGATTTGTTCCTGGGTGACCATGCGGCGGTTACGGTGCTCGATCCAGACAGGGTAGTCATTGGGCCATGCCAGCTTGATGCTGTCGGCCGGAATGCGCCGGCGGGCTTCGTGGTCCCAGATATCCTTGGTGCCGTAGATGAGGACATAGCGGGCCAGCATGGCCTCCACCCCCTCGCCCCCCTGTTTGGGAAGCGCCGCCAGTGCGGAACGGACGTTGACCATGCTGATGCTTTTGCGCTGGGCGTGGTTCAGCCACTCCTTGAACAGGTCTTTGCCCACCAGGTCTGTGAGCGCGCCCTTCTTGATCAGCTCCAGCTGCCAGGTGTCCCAGACCTTGGTTTCGTTCATGACGTAGGCATAGCGCTGCAGCATCATTTCCCGCGTGAATACCATGACTTCGGCGCCGGTTTCGTCTGCTTTTTCTGGCGGGGCTTCGCCCTCTTGGAGGGGTGCGGGGAGGTTGGCGGGGCTGGACAGCAGGTCGGCCTGCCCGTCCCCGCCCTCGCCCGTGGCCGGAACCGCAGAGGCAGTTGATGCAGGCGACTCCGTCGCCGCTTTACCTTGCACAGCGTCAAGCAGCTGGCGGCGGACCTCTTCCAGGCCACGCTGCGCGTGGAGGTCGTTGAAGTCTGTCAGGGGCTTGGGCTGAATCATGCGAAAAGCCTCCCTTGGGCCCGCTCAGCCTCAATTGCATTTGCACACGACGGATTGATCCATACGCATTCCGTTCTATGCGTAGTTCCACGTCCGGCCGAGATCCGCGCGACCGTGCTGTGCTTCGACCAGGTGGACAGCGCCTCGTCGTAGAGCGGGTTCGGATAGCCGCACAGGACAACCATGCCGGTCAGCTGCTTTACCACCTCCAGCATTGCCGCATGGTCTGCGTCGGTCATCTCGTGCCGGTAGCTGCCGGTGTTGCGCGACTGCATGACCCGAGTGGAGTGCAGGTAAGGCGGATCAACGAAGTGCAGGGTATCCGGGCCGTCATGCTGCTGCATAACCTCGATCGCCGAGCGGTTCTCGATCAAGACCCCAGTGAACCGTTCTCCAGCTGCTGCGATAGCCCCCGGATACGCTACCCAGGAGTGCTGGGCGGTGCCGTACTCCCGCTTTGTATCTATGCGAAAGCCGGTGCTGCCCTTCGTCGCCCCGGCGGAGCCGAATCCCATCATAGCGCGGACACAAGTTCGCCTCGCCTGCTCAACACGGTTCCGGGTCGGCTTCCACGCCAGATCAAACTCATCTCGGTGGTAGGGTGTCAGGGCAATCACCTCGATCAGCCGCGCCCGCATTGTGGGGTCGCGGAGCACCCGGAAGAAGTTGACAATCTCGCCGTCCAGGTCGTTGTAGACCTCGGCATAGGCGCGGGGCTTCTGCAGGAGCACACCCGCCGCGCCGCCGAAGGGCTCGACGTAGCAGGTATGCGCCGGGAAAAAGGTCATGATCCACGGAGCAAGCCTGAACTTTGCGCCGTGATAACGGATGGCAGGGGCAGTTATTTTCATGCTGCCTCCCGAAGACGCAGCCATTCCGCCTTCACGCGGGCCTTCAGCTCTTCAACGGCTTCAGGGCCGCGAATCTTGGTGGCCTTTTCGTAAAACGCCACGCGGGTATCGCGCGGCAGGTTGATGACAAAGCGGGCCTCACAGGCCTGCATGTGGGCCGGTGACCAGTCACAGGCAGGGAGCGAACAGGGAGCACGACCGCACATTACGCCACCTCCCCAAACACCGGCAGCACCACCAGGGCGTTGCCGTCGTTGTTGGCGGCCTGCCGGGCGAACTTCTCGCCCGCGCCCTTTTCATCGCGGTCGGCGCAGAACACCAGCCTGGCCAGCGGATTGAGCGGCCGCACGGCGGCAGCCACAGGCACCAGGTTGCCCGCGTCGAAGGCGATCACCACCGGCCAGCCTGTAGCCTCGCGAACGCTGGCGGCAGTGGCCAGCCCTTCCGCCACGCCGATGAGGCTGCCCTCGCCGGGGTTGCCCAGCACGTGGAAGCAGCCGCTCTTGCGGCCGAACTTGGGGAACAGCTTGACGCCGGTGCTGTTGATGACCTGCAGGGACCACAGCTTGCCGTCGCCATCGAACATGGGCACACAAATGCTGCCGCGACGGAACTGCATGTAGCTGATGTGGTCCGGCCGGGGCTTGGGTTCCTTGCGGAAGAACTCCAGCACGGTGCTGCCGCTGATGACGCCGCAGGTTTCCTTCTGGTCGTCGATCCACAGCAGCACGGTCTGGTTGAAGTAGCCGATCTGGCCCAGGTTGGGCACCAGCTTACGGTCCAGATAGTCGGACTGGCCCTTGGTTTCGGCCTTGTAGGTCCAGATCTTGAGGCAGGCGGCAGCGACCGCGGCTTGCATGCGGGCGATCTTGGCTTCATCGGCCTCGATCTGGGCCTGCCGGGCGGCGCGGCGGGATTCCTGTTCCTCGCGAAAGCGGCGCTTTTCCTCGGCGGTGAGTTCGGTTTTGCTGGGGCGCCAGCCGGTGGCCTTGGCCAGATGGATAACGGTGCCGAAGCCGACACCGCGCTTGCGGAAACTGCGCCACACCTGGTTAGCATCTGTCTGCTTAAAGCCGTCGCCGCCGGCGGACCAGGTGAGCCAAGGCTGGAAGCCGTCTTCACCGAACTCCGCCTTGACGCCCTGCCCGACCCTGACCCAGGTATCGCGGTCGTCCGGGCAGATGAAGGACAGCAGGTGCGGAAGGTCTTCCAGGGAAACGGGCTGGATGTCGGCCATGGGTCAGGCCTCCAGCATGGACGTGGCGCGAGCGATGATAGCCTGCAGGGTCTGGTGCAGCAGCGCGGCGTCCTTCTCCAGGGTGGAAAGTTCGTC
>DASUIL010000222.1:0-12818 GCA_036273075.1 Fluviicoccus sp.
TGAACAAGAGGTTGACCCGTGGAACTTCGTCTCTCCGACCGCGTACTGAGCATCAAGCCCTCCCCCACCCTGGCCGTGACCAACAAGGCGGCTGAACTGAAAGCTGCCGGCAAGGACATTATCGGCCTGGGCGCCGGTGAGCCGGACTTCGATACCCCGGAACACATCAAGGCGGCTGCCATCAAGGCCATCGAGAGCGGCTTCACCAAGTACACCGCCGTCGACGGCACCCCGGGCCTGAAGAAGGCGATCATCGCCAAGTTCAAGCGCGACCAGGGCCTCGACTATGCTGCGAACCAGATCCTGGTGTCCTGCGGCGGCAAGCAGAGCTTCTTCAACCTCGCCCTCGCCTTCCTGAACAAGGGCGACGAAGTCATCATCCCCGCGCCGTACTGGGTGTCCTATCCGGACATGGTGCTGATCGCCGACGCCACCCCGGTGTGCATCGAGTGCCCGCAGTCGCAGGGCTACAAGATCACCGCTGAACAGCTGGAAAAGGCCATCACCCCCAACACCAAGCTGCTGGTGCTGAACTCGCCGTCCAACCCGACCGGCATGGTCTACAGCAAGGCCGAACTGCTGGCGCTGGCCGACGTGCTGCGCAAGCACCCGCAAGTCTTCATCGCCACCGATGACATGTACGAGCACATCATCTGGACCACCGAGAAGTTCGAGAACATCGTCACCGTCGCCCCGGACCTGTACGACCGCACCATCGTCCTCAACGGCGTGTCCAAGGCCTATGCCATGACCGGCTGGCGCATCGGCTACGCCGCCGGTCCGGCCAAGCTGATCGGCGCCATGAAGAACGTGCAGTCGCAGTCCACGTCCAACCCGACCTCAATCTCGCAGGTCGCCGCCGAGGCCGCGCTGAACGGTCCGCAGGATGTGCTGCAACCCATGGTCAAGGCCTTCAAGGAGCGTCATGACTATGTGGTCGGCGCACTGAACCAGATCGCCGGCGTGTCCTGCTCCGCTGCTGACGGCGCGTTCTACGCCTTCTGCAATGTCGAAGGCGCCATTGCCAAGCTGGGCCTGAAGAACGACCTGGAGTTCGCCGACATGCTGCTGAACACCGTCGGTGTCGCCGTGGTGCCAGGTTCCGCCTTCGGTCTGGACGGCCACATGCGTATTTCCTACGCCACCAGCATGAAGGTGCTGGAAGATGCTATCGGCCGCATCAAGAAGGCGATCGAGGGCTGATCACGCCGTTCTTCGCCAAAAGGGGCCGTCAGGCCCCTTTTTATTATCCGTCTCGCAATCCGGAATAGGACGACGCTTTTCCGGATTGTCCAGTAGCGGTATCCCTTACCGTTCCTCCTATAATTCCTTTCGATCCCCATTCCCGGAGCCGTGATGGCCGACCTGATCCTGCACCATTACCCCATGTCCCCCTTCTCGGAAAAGATCCGCGCCATGCTGGGCTACACCGGCCTCAGCTGGCAGTCCGTCATCACCCGGGAAATGCCGCCCCGTCCGCTGCTGGCGCGGCTGGCGGGCGGTTACCGCAAGATTCCGGTGGCGCAGATCGGCGCGGACATCTTCTGCGATTCGCGCACGATTGCCGCTGAAATCGCCGCCATCTCCGGCAAGCCGGAACTGGCGCTGGAAAACGGCACGCCGGAGATGCAGGCCTATGTCGCCGAGGTCGACCTGACCATTTTCTTCGCCTGCCTGTTTGCAGCCGGTACACCGACACTGAACCGCAAGGTGTGGGAATCCATGTCGCTCGCGGATATCGGCCGCTTCCTCTGGGACCGCATCAACATGGGACGCAAAGCCCGCGTCCGCGCCATCAGCCCATTGCAGGCAAAGCCGCGTGTCAAACAGCATCTCGCGGATGTGGAGCAAAAGCTGTCCGGCGACTTCCTTTTCGGACCGGTACCCACCCATGCGGACTTTTCCACCTACCATAGCCTGTGGTTTGTCCATGAACTGGCGGAATCGCCCCTGCTGCGCGAGTACCCGCGCACTCTGGCATGGATGGGGCGGATGAACGCCTTTGGGCACGGCGACCGTTGGGAGATCACCGCTGAAGCAGCACTGGAAATCGCCGGAAAGGCCACGCCGCGAACCATCCCTGCCGAACACCGCCAGGATCCGCTGATCGGCAGCCGCGTGCAGATCGCTCCCAATGACTACGGCCAGATCCCCACGGATGGCATTCTCGCCGGAGCCACCGCCAGCACCTGGATCCTTGCCCGCCACGACGCCGAGCTGGGCAACCTGCACTTGCACTTTCCGAAGCAAGGGTTTCAACTGACCACGCAATAAGCTTTTCCCCGGATCGTACGGAGCCTACTCCACCCGATCCGGGCTTGCCGGCGGGAATAATCCGCGACCGCATCCATGTGCACATAATTCGGGCAATCAATCAGTTCCAGCCCTTGACCCCTGAGAAAAAACCTCTAGAATACCGCCCTACCGAAGCATTCCCTGATAGCTCAGTCGGTAGAGCAACGGACTGTTAATCCGTGTGTCCCTGGTTCGAGCCCAGGTCAGGGAGCCAAATACGAAAAAGCCGCTTTCAACAAAAGCGGCTTTTTTATTGCCTGGATTTCCAACTTTACAAGGCATGCGCCGGCTTCTCCACCGGCACATGCAACCAACTCAGGCTTGCAGACCCTTGCGCAAACGGTGCACGCCGCGCCAGACCAGCCCCGCGCAAACCGGCACAGACAACCCCACCACCAGTTCCGGATGGCGCAACCAGCCCATTTCCGCCATCGAGCCGGCCATGTACTTCACCAGCCCCACCAGATAGTAGCTGATCGCCACCACCGACAGCCCCTCCACCGCCTGCTGCAACTGCAGCTGCATCTGGCTGCGCTGGTTCATGGACTGCAAGAGATCCTGGTTCTGCGCTTCCAGCGTCAGGTCAACCCGGGTACGCAGCAGCTCACTGGCGCGGTCAATGCGCTTGGACAGGTTATCCAGCTGGCCGCTGACTGCCTCGCAGGTGCGGAAAGCCGGAGTCAGACGACGGGGCAGGAACTCGTTGAAGGTCTGCATGCCGGGCTCTTCCTGCTCACGCAATTCTTCAAGACGACTCAGCACCAACTCGTAATAGGCGCGGGCGGCGGAAAACCGGAAATTGGTGTCGGAGCGCAGATGCTCGATCCGGGCGGCCAGCGTCGACAATTGCCCCAACAGGCGGCGCTCGTCATCCAGACCGCGAATGGCGTTGATCTGCTCGTTGATCACGGCCAGCTGCGAGTCCATGCCCGCCACCTCGGGAGCAATGGCGCGGGCCATCGGGAAGGCCAGCAACACCATCATGCGATAGGTTTCCAGCTCCAGCAGGCGACGCACCAGGCGACCGAGCTGACAGGGGTTCAGCCCCTTGTTCAGCACCAGGATGCGGCCCAAACCGTCATTATGGATACGGTAGGCCGTCCACAGCCGCGCTTTCTTGTCGATCACCCAGGAGCTGACCAGACGCTGCCCTTCGAAATAATGCCGCAGCACATCCGCCACCGGTTCCTGCTCCGGCATGGCATGGATCTCGATATGCAAGCCGCTGATCACCTCACCCGGCAACTCCGCCAGCCACCCAGGCGGCAGCAGCGACAGCGCGGTGCGCTGGAACGGCTCGGGGCCGTCAACGCGATGAATGAAGGTATAGGTGGAAAACTCGGTATGCCGCTCCCAGCGCAGTTCAAATCCGCCGAAATTCTGGTAATAGCAGGACGAGCCCGGCGACGGCGGCAGGACGGAATAGCGCTCGCAGAGCACGCGGATATGGGCATATTCCGCCGCCGCTTCACGACCGCCGTGCAACAGCGCCACCTGCGATACCCGCGACCCCTGCTCCAGCACCGGGAATGGACGGGTGTGCAGCTCATTGAACAGCCGGTCGCGATCAGGGTGGATCGGCAGGACAGCGCCGCCTTCAAGACGGGAGACCGTCAACTCGGGACGTTGGGCATTGGGGGCCGGCGGAACATAGACCGTCACTGGAGTCTCCAGAAATTCATGCACAAAAAGAGGGCGAATCCTATCATGCCCGTTGCGGCGGCCGCAGGCATTGGCCGGACAATCCGTAAAATCCGGTCCTTCGCGAATTCAAGCAAGAAACCGGCCAATGCCGGGCAGTCGGCCCCGTTTCTCAAAAAGCCGCGATGCCGGTAATCATCCGCCCCAGGATCAGCGCATGAATGTCATGCGTCCCTTCGTAAGTATTGACCGCCTCCAGATTCAGCATATGGCGGATGACGCCGTATTCATCGGAAACCCCGTTGCCGCCGTGCATGTCGCGCGCCGTGCGGGCAATCTCGATCGCCTTGCCGCAATTGTTGCGCTTGATCAGCGAAATCATCTCGGCGCTGGCCGTGCCGTTGTCCATCGCCCGGCCGACCGTCAGGGCGGCGTTCAGCCCCAGCGCGATCTCGGACATCATGTCGGCCAGCTTCTTCTGCACCAGCTGGTTGGCCGCCAGCGGCTTGCCGAATTGCAGGCGATCAACGGTATAGCGACGGGCGGCGTGGAAGCAGGCTTCCGCCGCCCCCATCGAGCCCCAGCCAATGCCGTAGCGGGCGCGATTGAGGCAGGCGAACGGCGCGGCAATGCTGTTGGCCTCGGGCAGGCGGTTTTCTTCCGGTACGAACACGTTATCCATCACGATCTCGCCGGTGACCGAGGCGCGCAGGCTGAACTTGCCTTCAATTTTCGGCGCGGACAGTCCCGGCATGCCCCTGTCGAGAATGAAGCCGTTGATCCTGCCGTCTTCGTTGCGCGCCCACACCACGAACACATCGGCAATCGGCGAATTGGTGATCCACATTTTGCTGCCGTTCAACAGCCAGCCGCCCTCGGTGCGGCGGGCGCGGGTCTTCATCCCGGCGGGATCAGAACCCTGATCAGGCTCGGTCAGGCCGAAGCAGCCCACCCACTCCCCAGACGCCAGCTTCGGCAGGTATTTCTGTTTCTGCGCCTCGGAACCGAAGGTATGGATCGGATACATCACCAGGCTGGACTGCACGCTCATCGCCGAACGATAGCCGGAATCCACCCGCTCCACCTCGCGCGCCACCAGACCATAACTGACATAGTTCAGGCCCGCGCAGCCATAGCCGTCCAGCGTGCAGCCCAAAAAGCCCAGCGCCCCCATTTCGGTCATGATCTCGCGATGAAACACCTCATGACGAAAAGCCTCCCGCACGCGCGGAGCCAATCGCTCCTGACAATACGCCTGGGCAGCGTCGCGGACTTGCCGCTCTTCCGACGTCAGCCAGGCATCCAGTTGCAGGACATCATCCCATTGGCCCAAAGCCAGCTTGTGTGTCGCCATGTCGGTCACTCCCCTGAAAGTCAGGCAGGCAGTCTAGCGCCCGGCGCGGCGTTTACCAAGATTGGGATCAACTACGGGGGAAAGCGGGCGCCTTCTTGCTAAACTGTCGCCCTTCTCCGGAGCAATGCATGGCGCGCTGGCAACACGAACTCAAACAACTGCTGATCCTGATGGGCCCCATCCTGATCACCCAACTGGCGCAGGCCGGGTACGGCTTTGTCGATACCCTGATGGCCGGTCAGGTGTCTCCGCTGGACCTTGCGGCGGTCGCCATCGGCTCGGGGCTGTGGCTGCCGGTATTCCTGCTGATTTCAGGCACGGTCATGGCCACCACACCGCTGGTGGCGGCGGCCTTCGGCGCCGGCCGTGACCACGAGGTTGCCCATATCGCCCATCAGGCGCTGTGGGTCGGGATGGTTTGCGGGCTGATCGGACTGGTCGTGCTGCGCCTGACGCCGCTGGCCTTTGATCTACTGGCGGTTCCCGGTCACTTGCAAGCCCCGACAGAACTCTATCTGGAAGGCATCGCCTGGGGCATGCCGCCCGTCGCGCTGTTTTGCGCCCTGCGCTACTACAGCGAGGCCCTCGGACAGACCCGGCCGGTGATGATCATCAGTGTCCTCGGCGTCCTGCTGAACATTCCGGTCAATTATATTTTCATCCACGGCAAGCTTGGACTGCCCGTCATGGGCGGTGCCGGCTGCGGCTGGGCCACAGCCGTGGTGATGCTGAGCCTGATGTTGATCCTCCTGGGCTGGGTGCTGCTGGCCAAGCCCTACGCCCGGCACCGGCTTTTCAGTGAAATGCCGCGCCCCGACCCGACACGCATGCGGCACATCTTTGCCCTGGGATTGCCGATTGGTATCGCCATCTTCTTCGAAGTCAGCATTTTCTCGCTGGTAGCGCTGTTGGTCAGCCCGCTGGGCGAACGGGTGGTCGCGGCGCATCAGGTCAGTATGTCAGTCACCTCACTGCTGTTCATGGTTCCGCTCAGCCTGGCTATCAGCATGACCATTCGCACCGGCCAGGCTTTCGGCCGTCATGACTGGGCCGCCATCCGGCTGATCCGCCAGACCGGCCTGCTGCTGACCACCGGCATTGCCTGCGTCTCCGCGCTCTCCATCATTCTCTTCCGCGAAGACATTACCGGCATCTATTCAAGCGATCCAGCCGTCCGGCAGCTGGCCGCTTCTCTGCTGCTGTTCGCAGCGGCCTATCAGGTATTCGACGCCCTGCAAGTCGGCGCCGCCGGCTGCCTGCGCGGCGTGCAAGATACCCGCAGTCCGATGGTGCTGACCCTGATCGCCTACTGGGTGATCGCCATGCCTCTGGGATACACGCTGGGCATGAGCCGTCTCTGGATCGACGAGCCTATGGGCGCACAAGGGTTTTGGACGGGTCTGGTGGTGGGGTTGGGTGCAGCCTGCCTGTTGCTGAACTGGCAACTGGCCCGGCGTTTGCGAAAGCTGGAAAAGCGTTGGGCCTGATTCAGCCTTTGCGGATCACATACACGTACAGGTCATCGCGCCGTGAGTGGGATACCAGTTCATGTCGCAAAAAATTGCAGAACTTGGGGATATCGCGTTCCGTTGAGGGGTCGGTCGCCAGCACTTCCACCAACTCGCCGCTCTTCATGCCGCGCACAGTCTTGTGCAGCATCATCACCGGCTCGGGGCAATTCAAACCTCGCGCATCCAGGGCATGGGTTACGGCATTCTCAGTGGTAATCATGGCCTAAACATGGTTTTGAAGGTTCAGCGGCATTATAACGCTGCTGCCGGATGCCGGACACCCCTGCCCCAACGCACCACCGGCACGGTCAGCACCAGCCCCAGCACCATCGCCAGCACATAGTAGGCCGTATAACCCGCGTGTTGCGCCACCACTCCCGCCAGCAGGTGGGCCAGACCGCCGGTCATGGCCAGAATACTGACCTGCAGCGTGAAATCGGCACCGGCATGGGAATGACGACTGTGGTCCATCACAATGGTCAGCAACGCGACCGTCGCCAGCCCGGTTGCCAGATGCTCCAAGGCATTGATGGCATACACGACCCAGGGCTGCACCGCTACCGCGTGATCCCAGGCCAACGACAATCCCGCATACGCCCCCAAGCCCAAAGCTTGTAACACCGCGAACCCCAACAGGGCCGGATAGCGCCCCCAACGCACGGTCAACCAGCCTCCCAGCAGCGCTCCCGCAATGCTGGCCGCTGAGCCTATGAGACTGACCTGTAATCCCAATTGCTTCAGGTTGAAACCCATATCAACAAGCATCGGCTTTACCATGGCCGAACCGAAACCGTCGGCCACCTTGTAAGTGAGCAGCACTCCCAGCCAGGCCCGGACACCCGGTTGGCGCAGGAAGCCCCGGAACCCCTGCCAATAGCCGGCTGGAACCGGCGGCGAACCGATCAGAGCGGATGACGGTTCGCGATACCGCAGCAACGGCAGAGTCAGCAGTAGCAGCAGGCCCGCCACCAGGATGAATGTCCCTCTCCAACTCCAGGCGCCTATCAGGTACAGCAGCAACCCGCCGCCGACAATCAGCCCGAGGCGATAACCGGCCACCTGGATGCTGTTGCCATGCGCCCTCTCCCGCGGTCCCAGCGTCCGGACCGCCAACCCGTCCGTCGCCACATCCTGGGTTGCCGCCAGCAGATTCAGCAGGAACATGATCAGAAAGAACTGCGCGATGCCCGTTGTGGTTGCCAGACGGGCGGGGTCAAAACCGGCGATGAGCAAAATGAGTAGCGCACACCCCGATTGCAGCGGGATGATCCAGCTGCGCGCCTTGCCAAGACGGGGATGGTGCCAGCGATCGACCAGCGGCGCCCAGAAGACCTTGAAGGCCCAGGGCAGGGCCAGCAGCGCCGTCAGGCCGATCACCTGGAGGGAAACACCGTGAGAACGGAGGATAGCCGGCAGCGCCTGGTTGTAGATGCCGGTAGGCAGGCCCTGGGCCAGATAAAGGCCCAGCAGGATCAGCAGTCTGGCCCGCAAGGATCCCGTCATGCAAAAACAATCGTTTTGTTGCCGTGCACGATCACACGGTCCTCCAGGTGCCAGCGCACCGCGCGCGCCAGCACATTACGTTCCACATCCTGACCCAGCTCGCGCAAGGTTTCTACCGAGTCCCGGTGCGACACGCGCTCAACGCCCTGCTCGATAATCGGCCCCTGATCCAAATCCTCCGTCACATAATGTGCTGTCGCCCCGATCAGCTTGACACCCTTGTCATAGGCCTGCTGATAAGGGTTAGCCCCCACGAAAGCCGGAAGGAAGGAGTGATGGATATTGATGATGCGGTGCGGCCATTGCGCCACGAAATCCCCGCTAAGGATCTGCATGTAACGCGCCAGCACCACCAGATCGTTTCCGGCCAGTAAGCGCTGGATGGCCGCCTCGGCCTCGGCCTTGTTCTCGCGATTAACCGGAACCACATGGAAAGGCACATTGAAACGCGACACAGCCTCCGACAGGGCATCGTGGTTACTGATCACCATGGAGATATCACAGGGCAGCACCCCGCTCGACCAGCGCCAGAGCAACTCCATTAGGGCATGATCCACTTTGGACACCAGAATGGCGACTTTCTTGACATCGTCGGCATACCTGATGCGCCAGTCCATGTTGTAATGTCTTGCGACACGCTCCTGAAAGGTCTGAGCCAGCAGTTGCCGGGAAAGATCCAGATTCGGCGTCTGGAATTCCAGACGCATAAAATAGGTGCCGCCTTCCGGAGCGGAAGCATGTTGATCCAGATCGGTAATATTGGCGCCGTGGTTATACAGGAAACTGGAAACCGCGCTGACAATGCCGGGCTTGTCCGGGCAGGTTATCAGGAGGCGCGCCGTGCTGGATGAACTCATGTTTTTCTCGGGTTGTGACAGGCTTGACGGGAAACCGGCAACCGTGGCACGCCAATTCCCCAAGGGTTCGGTATGATAACCGCTTATATCCGGGAATTTAACGGCCATGCACCTTGACAGGGCTCGTGTTTTGAAAAATCATCTGCAAGTATCCGTGGAATTATTCCTCTTACAAGACACAGGAAGCACAATGAACCGTCTCACGCTCGCCATTTTGGCCGCTGTTAGCTCCTTCAGCAGTTTTGCCATGGAAAAACCCTATGTAGGCATCGATTATCAACAGGCCAGTTTTGACGCTCAAGGGGTATCCGCCGAGCCGACTTTGGTCAGACTGCGCGGCGGCACGGAAATCAACCCCTATCTGGGTGTGGAAGCCCATGTTGGTTTTGGCGCCGGTGATGACACCCTGGTCTCCAGCGGCGTCACCTACAAGGCCAAAATCAATAGTTATTATGGCCTCTACCTGCGCCCCCAAATCAGCCTTGGCGAACATGCCAGCATTTATGCACTGGTTGGAGCCACTTACATGGATACCGAGTTTGTCTCCAACACAGCCGGATTCCCGACTATTGACGGATTTGACACCAATGGTTCTTACGGGGCCGGTGTTGATGTAGCGATCTACAAAGGCATTCGTGTCGGTGCTGATTTCATCAGTTACAGCAGCCAGGTGGATGCCGTCAGTGTTGGTGTGCGTATTCCCCTGAATTAAACCCCTATCTCAGGCAAATCTTAAAAGGCCATCTTGCTCCCGCAGGATGGCCTTTTTAATGGGGGCCCTTCGGCACTTCCCATGTTCATGGATGGCGTTTTCTAACCACCTGCTCGCACAAAAGGAAAGGGGTCGCTATCGCGACCCCTTTCCAGTCAATGACTACCCAAGATCAGTAGTACTTGTAGGAGCACGCATCTGCACCAGTGGAAGGATCTTTCTGGCCATAGGGACTGATCAAGCCACCAGGCGGAAGTTTATCCTTCTTGAAGTCATCAACCATGCCCAGCAAGGTTACGGTACGCTCGGCGCGCGACTCACTACCCTTGACGGTCGCCGTAGCGACGATCATGACCTTAAGCCAGTTTGCATAGCTCTTGGCGTAGACCAAATCGAAGCTGGCCACGCCATTGGCATCGGTACGCACGGTCTTGGCACTCAGCGTCACGGGATTACCCGGCCAGAGGATGCCATCCTTGTTGTCGATCACGTCACCGGTAGCCGGATCAGCAATACCGTTGTCTTCACTGGCCTCCAGGATACCATTCAGGTTCGTATCTTCATTGGGACATGCATAAAAACTGGTCGGTTCAATACCCCACGTTGATGTGATCGCATCAAGCACATAGTAGCCTTTGTTGTACGTCAAAGGCACAACCGACAACTGCACATCGCTGTTGGCAATGGGTGCGCCGGTGGAATCCGTTACCATCACCTGATGAGGCAGGCTGTAGGTGGTATCCGGAGCCGACGGCAGGTTACTGATCACGTTACCGGTGCCAATACTGAGGAACAGGGCTTCACCACCGACAGTCAGATACTGCGTAACAGATGTGACGGCTGGGGAGAAATCAGGTGCAAGAGCCGTGATTTGGACTGCATTTTTTGCCGTGGTGCGTGGACCTGCCGTAAATACGACCTTTGCCAAACCTGTAGCATCCGTCAAAACCGAAGCAGAAGACAAATCTCCATTTGAAGGATCTTCAACTTTATTGAAGTTGACACGGACATTTTTGACAGGATTATCCTTGGCATCATAGGCACGCACCAACAAATCCGTAGCCTGTGAGGAAGCCAGGTTCGGCGAGGTTGCCTGGATCGTCAGCTTGGTGGGCGTCACGGAAATGAAAGTGAAGCGCTTGCTGATCTGAAGATCATTATTATCCGCATCCTTGGCAAAAGCCTCCACCAAAGCCGTTCCCGGATAAGGAGAAACCACACGGAACTTGGCGCTACCAATAAACTTTCCATCTGCCGGGTCAGTATCGGCGAGCGTTACCTTGGTAATCGGGTTGCCAGCCAAATCCTGAATAGCGCCCAAGGTGCTGGCAAAATTAACAACGCGGCCAGTGACATCAGCGGTATCACTCAGACGGACTTCTACTTCCTGAGGAACATTGATCTGGATGTCATCCGATTTTGCAGCTTCCAGTTTGAAGTTCTTCTGCGAAACACTCAGCGAGGACACCGTCTGCAAGCTCGAGGTAGCCAAACCATCGACTGAAGCAGTAAGGTTGGCTGTCGCCGCGCCGGCGGTATTTACCGTGACATTCAGAACCTGGAAGGTACCGTCAGCCTTGGTGGTCACCGTCGCCGGGACACCGGTCAAGCCGTCCGCGGTCAGATTGACTGTCTTGTTGGGGACAGGACTGCCCTGACCGGTAACGACCTTGCCGTTGAACTGGACAACATCGCCATCCAGTACGTTGGTCTGGCTGGCCTGCATGGTCACGGCATTGCCGCCAATGCTGATTGTAATGTCGCCTTGCACGGGAGTGGGCAACGGACGACCGTCAACATTAGCCAAGGTGGCCCGGATCACGATGTCGCGATTCAGGATGTTAGCCGCATTGGGATGATACTTGACTTGCGAAAGCCCCGTATCACTGATCGCGGAAGGGGTTTCGAGGAAACCGTCACCCTGGACGATACTGTATGTCACCTTCAGGCCGTCCGAACTGGTGACTGCGGTATTGCCGCTATCCAGCACAAAGGCGGAAAGGGTGACCAAGGTATCACTACCGGTCGACAGGGAAGTGGTTTGCGACGACAGGTTCATCACATAATCCTTGATGACCTGCAAGGTAATGCTGCTCGTGGCAATATTACCGCTGGCATCCGTATAGGTAGCCTGTACGATGCCTGTGCCTGGAGTGCTGTTGGTACCATCAAAAATAACGGATGCCTTGCCATCCACACCGGAAACAGCCGTGACCGATGAAAGCGTTCCAAAGCCGTCCGGCTTGGTAAAGGTTACGGTACGGCCGCTGAGCGGCAAACCGGTAGACTTGGACTTGACCAGTGCGGACACCGTGACGCGGGCACGATCGCCGCTGGTGGCTACCGTTGCCGATGTAGCCGTAAGATCAATGGTGTTCACGCTGTTGACATTGGTGCCAACTACGTAGGCGAACTGCTGCGTGCGGGTATTGGACTTGTCGTCGACGTACTTGACTTCAATGATGCCGGTGCTGTTGAGGGCCAGCCCGCGCACCAGGAATGCTCCGGTGCCATCAGCCGCGGTCACCACGTTGAGCGAGTTGACCGTATCGGTCAGGGTGCCGGCCTTGTCAAGCAGGCCTGCATTACCCGAAGCCACCCGGACTGTCACCGTCTTTCCCGCTCTCGGAGCGCCACTGTCATCCTTCAGGGAAAAACCGACTTCCAGGCTGCCGCTAAGCGGGACCGTCAGCGTCCCCGAAACCGCCAGCAGCTGCAACTGGTCGCTGGACATGCCCGGCAGGGTGATGGAGTCGCTTCCGCAGGACACAACCATCAAAGCGGATAGCATATACGCCGATAACCGGACGGTGCGCTTCCTAATGTGCATTGTTATAAGCCCTCATTTATTTTTTGCCTTATGCGTTGAGCCCCATACCCCAGAACCCGTTCTCTCCGGGAGCGGTCACAGGCAGGACGCACCATTGCTGACTTATACTGGATAA
>DASUIL010000223.1:0-2217 GCA_036273075.1 Fluviicoccus sp.
AGGAACGCTTGAAACGGCGCAGAGCTACGTCAAACGGCTCGCCTTCTTTGACTTTGACTTGGGGCATTACAATCTCACCTTTGAGTTGGAAAATCCTGCAATCACAGTTACAGGAAGGCGGCAATTCTACGCAAAGAAAGACGTACCGGCAAGCGCACCGTTCCGCTAAAATCCGTGCCCCCGATGGAGACCCCTATCCCATGCGCGTACTCGGCATTGAAACTTCCTGCGATGAAACCGGCGTCGCCGTCTATGACAGCGAGCGCGGGCTGCTGGCGCACTGCCTTTATAGCCAGATCGACCTGCATGCCGATTACGGTGGCGTGGTGCCGGAACTGGCCTCGCGCGACCATGTGCGCAAGCTGGCTCCGCTGCTGCGCGAAGTCATGGAAGCGGCGGGCACGGCGCCCGGCGACATCGGCGGGATTGCCTATACCAGCGGTCCCGGCCTGGCCGGGGCGCTGATGGTGGGGGCGGTGATGGGGCGGACGCTGGCCTACGCCTGGAATGTGCCGTCGATCGGCGTTCACCATATGGAAGGGCATCTGCTGGCGCCGCTGCTGGAAGAAAACCGGCCGGTGTTTCCCTTCGTGGCGTTGCTGGTGTCGGGCGGGCATACGCAGTTGCTGCAGGTGGACGGCATCGGTCGTTACACCCTGCTGGGCGAAAGCGTGGATGATGCCGCCGGGGAGGCTTTTGACAAGGTGGCGAAGATGCTGGGACTCGATTATCCCGGCGGGCCGCACGTGGCGCGGCTGGCCTTGCAGGGTAATCCGGAGGCTTTTGCGCTGCCGCGACCGATGATTGACCGACCGGGGCTGGATTTCTCCTTCAGCGGCCTGAAGACGGCGGTGCGGTTGGTGATCGAGAATACGCCGGACTATCCCGATAAGACGGTGGATATTTGCGCCAGCTTTGAAGCTGCGATTGTCGATACGCTGGTACGCAAGTGCGAGAGGGCTCTGAAGCAGACCGGGATGAAGCGGCTGGTGATGGCGGGGGGGGTCAGCGCCAATATCCGTTTGCGGGCGATGTTGCAGGATCTGGCGAAGCGGCGGCGGGCGCAGGTGTTTTATCCGTCGGCGGCGTTTTGTACCGATAACGGGGCAATGATTGCTTTTGCCGGGTGTCAGCGGTTGTTGGCGGGGCAGGGGGAGAACCTGGCGGTGTCGGTGAGGCCGAGGTGGCCGATGGTGGATTTGCCGCCGGTTTGACCGGGGTGTTTTCGCTATAAATCTGTAGGGGCGCTCTGCGTGCGCCCTCTTCACCGTACACGACGGTCGTTCTTTTTCTTATGTCATCCGCCTGCCGCGGGCCCTTCTTTTTGTCTTGGCAAAAAGAAGGCAAAAACCGTGTCCTTCGCCAAAACTCGCGCACCTCCCTTTACGCTCAGCACCGCCATGTCCGGCGGTGTTTTCGTTTCTGCCCGGTGCATGTGGCTCGGACAGTTGGCTGCGGACGGCAGATTCAGTTGAGAGTGTCTTCTTCTGTGGCTTCGGATTTCTTAGTTCCGAATTTCTTTTCTTCGCCCTTCAGCAAGGCTTGGATGTTCGCCTTGTGCCTGGCAATCAGCAGCACGCTCATTCCCACCACGCCCAGCATATAGCCGGGGTCGAGGTACCAGGCGAGGATTGGGGCGGCGGTGAAGGCGGTGAGGGAGCCGAGGGAGGAGATGCGGGTCGGGGCGAAGGTGAGGAGCCAGATGGCGATGACGGCGAGGCCGAGTTGCCAGTCGAGCGCGAGCAGGACGCCGAGGGCGGTGGCGACGCCCTTGCCGCCTTCAAAACGGAAGAAGACGGGGTACAGGTGGCCGAGGAAGGCGGCGAGGCCGATGGCGCTGATCAGGTCGGAGGATAGTCCCCAGTGCTTGGCCAGCAACACCAGCGGGATGCCCTTGAGCATGTCGCCGGCCAGTGTCAGCAGCGCGGGGCCCTTGCCGCCGATGCGCATGACGTTGGTGGCGCCGGGGTTGCGGGAACCTTGGGAACGCGGGTCAGGCAGGCCGAGGGCGCGGCAGACCAGGATGGCGGAGCAGACGGAACCCAGCAGGTAAGCGACGGCAAGCAGGACAAAGGGAAGGACATCGGACATTTTGCACTATCGCTGATGGAATCGGGGTGTGGCAATCTATAATGCCGGTTTACGGTGATTGCAAGGCTGACGTGGTCGACGATGGATATTCTGTATATTCGCAACCTGCGGGTTGAGGCGGTGATC
>DASUIL010000224.1:0-16226 GCA_036273075.1 Fluviicoccus sp.
CAGCAGGCTGCCGATCCAGCCGTTGGGGGCATAAAGCGCGGTCAGGGCGATGCCGGCGACGGCGGTGGGAAGCGCGAAGGGCAGGTCGATCAGCGAGTCGACCAGCTTCTTGCCGGGAAAGGTGTAACGCACCAGCACCCACGCCAGGATCAGCCCGAAAACGGTGTTGATCAGCGCGGCCAGCAGCGAAGCGCCGAAGGTCAGCTTGTAGGAGGCGACGACGCGCGGCGCGGTGATGGTGTCGATAAAATGCGCCCAGTCCAGCGTGGCGGTTTTCAGGAAGACCGCGCTGAGCGGGATCAGGACGATCAGGGTCAGGTAAGTCAGGGTATAACCCAGGGTGAGCGGCAGGCCGGGCAGTACGCGTCGGTTCATCATGAGTTCCGGATACAGGGTTCCGGCGCAGTGTATTGCGCCGGAGAAATAGCGAAAAATACTGTTTTGGAAGTAGGAAATATCAAAAAGTTATAAAAAGCATCAGGCGGAAATTTTCCAGCGAAAGGTTTCCAGCGGCTCGTGTTGGGAGCGGAACAGCCTGAACAGACGCCTACCCTGCGGCCACGGGCCGAAACCGGATTCGGTGTTGATATGGCCGACATTGCCCAGGTTGACGAACTGGCTGCCCCAGGCCCGCGACATCAGGAACGCCTTTTCCAACCGCAGGAAGGGGTCGGTCATGCTGGCGACCAGCATGGACGGGAAAGGCAGGGCGCTGTTCAGGCGTTCGGGAGGGATGCCGAAACGCTCCGGATCGGCCGGAGCCACCAGGAAAGCCCCGGCAACCCGGTCCGCGAGCCCGGCGGCGGCATGCACCGACGCCAGGCAGCCAAAGCTGTGAGCCACCAGCCATACCGGCCCCCGACTGGCCAGGATCGCTTCGCGGATGCTGGCGGACCAGCGTTCCAGATCGCCATGATCCCAGTGTATCTGGTGGACGCGGATGACGGACGGATCCTTCGCTTCCCACCACGACTGCCAGTGGGCCGGTTCGCTGCCGTGCAGGCCGGGAATCATCAGGATGGAACTCATGGCTTTCTCCGGAAAGGGCGCGGTTCAGCGGCCCGGCTGGTAAATCTGGTCGAAAATGCCGCCATCGGCGAAGTGGGCGTCCTGCGCCACGGCCCAGCCGCCGAAATCCTTGATGGTGAACAGCTTTACCGGCGCGAACTGCTGCTTGTAGCGGGTCGCTACCGCCGGGTCGATCGGCCGGTAGTAGTTCCTGGCGGCGATTTCCTGCGCCTCGGGGGAATACAGGTATTGCAGGTAGGCCTGGGCTACCTTCGCGGTGCCGTGCTTTTTCGCATACTTGTCCACGACGCTGACCGGCGGCTCGGCCAGGATGGAAACGCTGGGCGTGACAATTTCAAACTTGTCCGGTCCCAGTTCCTTGACCGCCAGGTAGGCTTCGTTTTCCCAGGCCAGCAGCACATCGCCGATGCCGCGTTCCACAAAGGTGGTGGTGGAACCGCGCGCGCCGGAATCCAGAACCTTGACGTTCTTGAAGAGCTTCTTCACAAAGGCCTGTGCCTTGTCGGCATTCGCGCCGGGCTGGCGCAGGGCGTAACCCCAGGCGGCCAGGTAGTTCCAGCGCGCGCCGCCGGAGGTTTTCGGATTCGGGGTGATCACATCCACACCCGGACGGACGAGATCGCCCCAGTCGAGGATTTTCTTGGGGTTGCCCTTGCGCACCAGGAAGACGATGGTGGAGGTATAAGGCGAGGCATTGTTGCCGAGGCGTTTCTGCCAGGCCGGATCGATCAGTCCGCGATTGGCGATCTGATCGATATCGCCCGCCAGCGCCAGCGTCACGACATCGGCTTCCAGGCCGTCGATGACGGCGCGCGCCTGTTTGCCGGAGCCGCCGTGCGACTGCTTGAAGGTGACGGTTTCACCGGTCTTGGCCTTCCAGTATTTGGCGAAGGCGGCGTTGTAATCCTGATACAGCTCGCGGGTCGGGTCGTAGGAGACGTTCAGCAGGGAAACATCGGCCAGCACGGGGGCGGCCAGTCCGAGGGTCAGGGCAAAAGCCAGCAGGGTCTTGTTCACGTTTGGAATCCTCAAGCAATCGGGGTGGAGGTCGTTTGACCGCTTGAGGTGCAATTTAGGGAATCGCTTAAATAATTAAAAATACTTTGTATGAATATGCTGATTCCATTTTCGAATAAATGTCCGGTTGGCAAGACACAGGGCCGGTCGTGGAGGCGGCATACCCCCGGTTTGCGGGGTGCCTCCCGATTTGCCATCCTGTCAGCATTGTCCATCCATGCAACGGAAAGGCCCATGACCCCGGTTGAACCTGAATCCGCCCCGTCCGCGCCCGCGCTGAAACCGGGCCTGTCGCCCGCGTCGCGCGGTTTCATCCTGGCGTTCCTGCTGGCGCTGGCGGTGTTCGGATTGGTGCGGGTGATGCTGCTGCAACCGTGGGCGGGCTTCCGCTTCCACGCGGACGTCGACGTGTTGCTGGTCAGCAGCGAAACACTGGCCCGACCGGCCGCCGTGGCGGGATTGCGGCAAGCCGACGGCAATCTGCGGCCCTTGCCGTCGTGGCTGATTGTGGAAGAGCCGGATTTTCTGGACCGGATCAGCGACTACAACGCGTTGATGCATGTCCAGACGCCGCTGCTGGCCGAATGGCGCAGCGGCCAGGCGAAACTGGTGTTGCAGGACGGCCGTGAGCTGCCGGTGGTGATGCGGCCTCGCGGTCCGAGGGATATACCCGTCATCTTCTGGCTGCAGCTGGGATTCGGACTGATCGCCTTGGGCATCGGCTGCGGCATCTGGGTGTTCCGGCCGCACCAGCGCGTGGTCAACCTGCTGCTGCTGACGGCGGCGGGTTTTGCGGCGGGCACCTGGTCGGCCAGTATTTACAGTTCGCGCGAACTGCTGATGGAGCCGGAGTTGTTCCGGCTGCTATCGATCATCAATCACGGCGGCGCGCTGCTGTTTGACTGCGCCATGCTGGCGCTGCTGTGGAGTTATCCCCGGCCGCTGGGCCGCCAGCCGGTGGCGGCGCTGGCGCTGTTGCTGGGACTGATTGCCTGGGTGGCGGACATCCGGCAGGTGGCCGATACCTTCAGCGGCGGTTTCTACCTGTGGCTGCTGGTGATCTTCCTGATGGCGGCGGGTTGCGCCTGGCAGCAGTGGCGGTTGTCGCGGCGGGATCCGGTTTCGCGCATGGCGTTGCGCTGGCTGTTGCTGTCATTCCTGCTGGGCAGCGGCGCGTTCGTTGCCCTGCAGGTGGTGCCGCTGATGCTGGGCGTGACAACGCCGGTGCCGCAGAGCCTGTCCTCCGGGGTGTTCCTGATCGTGTATCTGGGCCTGGCGGCCGGAATCAGCCGCTACCGCCTGTTCCGGCTGGAGCACTGGTGGCTGGCGGCGTGGAGCTGGTTGTTCGGCGGCATCCTGGTGCTGCTGGTTGACGGCATTGCGGTCTGGTTCCTGCGCACCGACGGCTGGATGGCGCTGAGCCTGGCGGTGGGGGTGGCGGGTTGGCTGTACTTCCCGCTGCGACAATGGCTGGTGGAACGCCTGTTGCAGCGCGGGAATGTAACGCGGCAATTGCAGGCGGGCGCCATCCGCCGCCTGTTCGACCTGCCGACCGATGAGGCCTTGTGCGCGCACTGGCCGGATGTGGTGCGCAGCATTTTCAGTCCGCTGGCGATGGAACGGCGCGACGGCGAGCGGGACTTCATGGTGGCGGACAATGGCTTGTTGCTGTGCCTGCCGGACATCGAGGACGGACGGCATGTGATGCTGTCGTACTGCGAGCGCGGCGGCCGTTTGTTCAATCGTGACGACCTGGACACCGCCCGCGAACTGTACGGAATTGCCCGCCATGCCCGCGATGCCCTGGCGGCGCGGCAGCAGGGGGCGCGGCTGGAACGCGACCGCATCAAGCGCGATCTGCACGACGACCTGGGCGCGCGCCTGCTGTCGATTCTGCACGGACGGCAGGAGGCCGGCATGCGCGAGGAAGCGCGGCTGGCCATCCGCGATTTGCGGCAGATGCTGGCGACACTGGACGAACGCAGCGTCACCCTGACCGAAGCGGCGCAGCTGATGCGTGAAGAAGCCGCCGAGCGCCTGCAACGCGCCGGGATCGGCTTCGTCATGCCGTCGCGGGACTGGTCGGGGGTGATGCTGTCGGCGCGGCAGTACGCCAACCTGAAGCGCATGGTGCGCGAATGCATCACCAACGCCATCAAGCATTCCGGGGCAAGCGAAGTGCAATTGACGATGACGCTGGACGAGGACTGGCTGTGCCTGACGGTCAGCGATAACGGCCGCTTCGATCCGGCGCAGCTGGAACTGGGCGGGCGCGGGCATCACATCATTCACTCGCGCGCCGACGAGCTGGGCGGCGGCGTGGAATGGCGGCAGGCGGCCGAAGGCGGTTGCCGAGTGGAAATCCGGATTCCGGTGGCGGTATCGGGACGGACGGAAGGACAAGGGGAAGCGACATGACAGACAGCGATCCGGTATTGATTGTTGAGGATGTGAAGGAAACCGCCGACTGGCTGGCCGCGCGGGTGCAGGCCGCTTTCGGGGCCGGGCGCGCCGTGCGGCAGGCGCACACGCTGGCGGCCGCGCGCAAGCTGTTGGCGCGCGAGCATTTCGGCATGGTCATCCTGGATCTGGGTCTGCCCGACGGCAACGGCGTGGAGCTGATTCCCGAACTGCTGCCGGGCCGCGACATCAGGGTGGTGGTGGCCACCATCTACGACGACGACAGCCACATCTTCAGCGCCCTGCGCGCCGGGGCGGGCGGTTATCTGCTCAAGGATCAGGGCGACGACGAGATTGAACGGGCGCTGGCCGGAATTCGTGACGGCGTACCGCCGATTTCCCCCAGCGTGGCGCGGCGGATGATGGATTTCTTCGTGCAACAGGACCGCCTGCGCGAAAACCCGGAAACCGGCAAGCTGACCGCGCGCGAGAAGGAAGTACTGATCCTGATCGCCAACGGCCTCAGTGTCGGGGAAGCCTCGGCCAGCCTGGGCATTTCCACGCACACCACACGAGGCTATGTGAAGGATATTTACCGCAAACTGGGTATTTCCTCCCGCGCCGAAGCCAGCCTGACCGCCTCGCGGCTGGGGCTGATCCGCAAGTGAATGATTGACATGGAAAACGAAAAGGGCGGCCTGATGCCGCCCTTCGTCATTGAAGCGCCTGCCCGGGTTTACTTCGCCCCGCGCGCCACCTTCGCCACTTCGGCATTGAAGGCGCTGATGCCCTTCAGGGCGCCGTTGCTGTAGGCGGTCGCATCGACCGTGAAGGTGTAATCCGCGCTGTTCGAGGTAATGCTGCCCGCGCCGGAGAGCAGCGACAGGCCCTTGCTGAGCGCATTGGCGGCGTTGGAGGTGGTGTCGGTCTTGCTGAGCGTGCCCGCGTTAGCGGTAATGTTCAGCACCGGCGCCTTGGACGCCACGCCGGGAATGCCGCGCATCATCCGAGTCTTCGGCTTGCCCATCCACGTTGCGGAAGCGGCTTGCAGGTTCATCCCCGGTGCGGTCTGGATACCGGCGGAAATGGTGGAGTAACTGGCCCCGGTTTCCCCCCAGATTTGCGGTGCGACAATGGTGTAGGTCGGGATGATGATGGTGGCGTCCTTGATCTTCGGCTTGCCCAGGCTGATGAACTCGGAGAAGGGGCCGGTAAACCCGATCTTGATCTGTTGTTCATCGCTGGGCGCGGCCACCAGCAGCGTGTCGGAACTGCCGACCGGCGACTCCACCGGCAAGCCCCACTTGGCGTCGGCCTTGGCCAGCGCGATGCCTTGCAGGTAATCGCGGCCCTTGATGTCGTTCCAGGTCAGCACGGTGTAACCGGCGGCGCGCATCTGCGCCACGAAATCGTCATAGGCCTTCTTGGCGATGGACTGCGCCAGCGCCTTGTTCATGCCGTTCAGGTGGTATTTGGCGCTGGCCTTCACTGAATTGGCGCTGCCGCCGCCCAGTGTGGAAAGCGCGCTGCCCTGCTTGGAAACGCCGACCTTGCCTTCAACCAGGAACTTGACGTAGGCCGTGGGCACCACGATCGTCTTGTTGTAGTCCAGCAGGTCTTCCGGATTGACGGCGGTGACGGGCACGGATATCCCGGAACTGTTGGCGGGCATGGCGGTTGCCGGGGCCGGAGCCACGGCCGCCTGGACTGCGGCGGCGACCGGAGCGGAACTCTCGCCGCCGCCGGACTTGGCGGCATTGGACACGCAGCCGCTGACGAGGGTGGCCAGGGCGGCGGCAATGGCGGCGGCCAGAAGATTCTTGTTGTCGGGCATGATCAGTCTCCGTGACATCGAAAAAGAAGGGCGCCGTTGCGGACAGCCGGCCGCCCTGAAGACGGGCTAGTGGCCCGTGGGGGTAAGGGGAGTGTAGGAAGGGAGGGGTGGGGGCGGGTACCCCCGGGATGGGGGGGCGGAGCGGATAAAAGCCCGGTTGAACCGGTGATGGTGTTTGTCCCTATACTTGGGGATCGAAATTTCCACCGGAAGAACGCCCACATGCTCTTCGAACCCGTCCTTGATCTTGGCTACGGCATTACCCGCATTGAATCCGGCATGGTGCGCGACGAACTGGTCGCCTGCTATCTGGTGCAAGGCGGCGAGGAATACGCGCTGATTGAAACCGGCACCAACAACAGCATGCCGCGCATCCTGGCGGTGCTGGCGCAGCGCGGCATTCGCCCGGAGCAGGTGAAGTATGTGATTCCCACCCATGTGCATCTGGACCACGCCGGGGGCGTGGGCGGGCTGATGCAGCGCTTGCCGGAAGCGACCCTGCTGGTGCATCCCAAGGGGGCGCGGCATTTGATTGAGCCGGGCAAGCTGAAGGCGGGTGCGATCGCGGTGTATGGCGAGGCGGAATTCGCGAAGGTGTATGGCGACATCATTCCGGTGGAGGCTTCGCGGGTGCGCGCCATGGAAGATAACAGCGAGGCGCTGCTGGGGGGCCGCAAGCTGGTGTTCCTGGATACGCCGGGGCATGCGCGGCATCACTTCTGTGTGTTTGATCCGTTGTCGAAGGGGGTGTTTACCGGGGATACCTTCGGGCTGGCGTATCCGGTGCTGACGACGGCGAAGGGGCCGTTCATCATCCCGACGACGACGCCGGTGCAGTTTGAGCCGGAGGCGTTGAAGGCGTCGATCCGGCGCTTGCTGGCGTTGCAGCCGGAGCGGATGTACCTGACGCATTATGGGGTGGTGGAAAATCCGCAGGGGTTGGGGGAGCGGTTGTTGGGGATGGTGGATGATTATGTGGGGCTGGCTTTGGCGGCGAGGGAGGCGGGTGAGGCTGAGGGGTTGGAGGCGCGGCTGGTAGAGGGGATGAGGGCTTACCTTTTCGGGCGTGCGCGGGAGCATGGGTGCGGGCAGGGGGATGAGGAATTGGAGAGGTTGTTGGGGATGGATTTGAGGTTGAATGCGCAGGGGTTGGGGATTTGGTTGGGGACGATAACTAAGCGTATCTGACCCCGTTTTATTTTGGTGCAAGGGTCAGACCCAGAGCCTGTAAACCATTCCGTGTAATGACCTGCTTGGAATCTTGCGACCGGGTTATCCGGCAGAGGGCTTTGCGGATGTGGCTGCCGCGCGGTTGTGGGTGAGGGACTTTGAGCGCTGGTACAACCGGGAGCACCGGCATAGCGGCCTGAAGTTCGTGACACCGGAACAGCGTTACCGGCGGGAAGCAGCAGCGATCCTGAAAAATCGGATCACGCTCTACGAGGCAGCCCGAAGCAAGAACCCGGCCCGATGGAGCCAGCAGGTTCGGAACTGGTCACTGGAGGAAAGCGTTTGGCTCAATCCGGAAAAGGTCAGACCGGAAATGGCGAAAGCCGCGTAAAAAAGGTGACAACTACCTTGAAAATCGCCGACCGGATGCAGGATCAACTATAAAATCCGCAGTTACACGAAATGGTTTACAGGCTAGTCCTATCACAAAGTGATACCAGTACGGCGGGCAACTTCTTGCATCCATATAGGTAATTGACCATTTCTTTGGCTACTAAAGCGCGCCAAATCCTCACGCCAGTTATCGGTTAAGGTACTTACTATTTGCAAAGACTCTGCTAAGCCAGCAAGCAAAAACCTATATTTTTCTACGAATCGTCTTTGTGTGGCATCCATAATTACCCAACTTGCCTCCGCCTTACTTATGCCTTGACATATTTTAGATGGCTCATTTGATGCAAAGGCCATACAGAAACCTCGATAGTAATCAAGGGTTTTCTGCTGGCGCGATGTTGAATAACACGCAAGAGGATGCTCCGTTGCTAGTGGCTGTTTACCCGCTAACCATCCACACTGCTTAGTAAACATTGATGACCAAATGAAATCGTACTCATAGTGTGCAGGCAATGTATGTGCAAGTTTTTCATACAATTCCAAGGACTGCCGCGCGTAGATTTCTGCCTCATCATAATGACCTTGGTCGCACAAATGGCAAGCGTAGTTATAAAGAGATATCGCCATATTAGGCTCGAAACGTGCGGGCATGGCACGTGCAAGCCTTGAACGAATTTCCAGCGCCTGCTTTGCATAGGTCTCTGCACGATTACTCAGACCAAGTTCACATAAGTGGTTAGCGTAGTTACCAAGTGACGTCGCCCACTCAGGCTCGAAACGCTCGGGTTTAGCTCGGGCAAGCTTGGCGCGAATATCCAGCGCCTGCCTTGCATAGGTCTCTGCACGATCACTCAGGCCAAGGTCACGTAAGTGGTTAGCGTAGTTATCAAGTGACGTCGCCCAAACTGACTCGAAACGCTCGGGGTTGGTACGGGCAAGTTTGGCGTAAATTTCGACCGCTTGTCTTGAGCAGCTTTCCGCTTCGTCATACCTGCCCAAATCACCTAAGCGGTTGGCGTAGTTATTGAGTGAAAGCGCCCAATCAGGCTCGAAGCTATTCGGCTTATTTCGAGCGAGAGCTTCGAAAATTACCAGTGCTTGTCGGCCCAAATCTTTAGCTTCTTCAACGTGTCCTTGCCATACCAAGCCAACTGACAAATTATTTAATGCCGAAGCTTTTCTGGCTTGGTCGTCATCTGTAACTCTCCCAGTTTTACTTTCAAGCTTGGCAAGTATTGCCCGCTTAACTAAAACTATTAAGTCGACCAATGGAATAATTTCATTCTCAGAATATTTGTCCAAAATGCCACACGCTTGATTTTTCCGAGGAGTTGGCAAAGTAGCAAAGGACTTTTCCGCTATGCGTGCGAGCGGGCTAGGTGTTTCAACTATCACAGCAACAAGATCATCCGCACACGTAAGAAAGTGTTCAGTCAGTACGGGCTCAATGATAAGAGAGAGTTCCTCTCGGTTACGGATTAGACGTGCCAGCACAGTTAGGCTGGAGCGGCGCAAAGCTGAGTTCCTGTTGCCTAATACTGCGTTCAGAAGCCCAGTGCCATTTGCGCCAAGCAGACATTGAGCAACCAGCGCTTCTCCAAGTAAGTCTGGCCGTAATGCCTGAACCCCCTGACGACTTGGATAGAGCTGGGCCAGCATATTAAACAGCAGCTTAAGAACAAGCTTGCTTCCCCCTACAGCGGCCCAAAGTGACTCACTCTCACGCACAGTGGGTAGACCGTTGGCCAGTGTTGCCAGTGCCATGAATATTCCTGCGCACTCATCTTGCTGCGTTGTCATATCAGGGATCACTGTCATGGCTTTTGCCCAATAGCGACGTTCGTGGCCGATTAACGAACGTGCTACTGACTCTGCGGAGCCAGGCTGCTCCCCATGCAAAGATAGCAATGCCGCCATTTGCACATAAAGAGGATGGCCAAAATGATCATCATCCAATTTGGGCATGCTAGCCTGTTCAGGCAAAGATAGCTTTTCAGCAAATGCAGCCATAGCGCGCTTGAATGCGACTTGGCGGCTTTCGAGGCTATCGTACAATTGAGGTAGCTGGTATGGGCCAGTTGTTGCCAAGCCATCAAGAAGGGCCTCACAGGCTGAATCTTTGGCGGGTAACAATTTCCACCATTCGCCACCATCACGAGCCAGTAGCAGGATGCGAACTTGGTAGGTAAAATGGGTTCCCAATACTTTGATCAATTGAAGTAATTGAGACTGCCGTGTTTCTGCATAATCGATGACCAGGCACACTGGCTGAGCGGATTTGGCCAAGCTAAGAGCAACTTTGTCTAAGCTAGAATCATTAGGCAAGAAGCCTGTTTGCCACCCCGCACTTTGCAACCGCTTACATAACTCCAGAGCCAGACGTGTCTTACCTGTTCCACCAACACCCGTGAGCAGACGAATAGTTATCGGGTATCCCTCTGAATGAGCCCAGTCGAGCTGTTCTTCAAGAAAAGCCTCACGATCTGGATCAAAGGGAATTACGGCCTCTTCTGCTCGCAAGAGCCAGCTGTCGCTGAGACCCGCATTGGCACGCCATGTCGGACAAGGCATTTCCAAAACATTACTAGCAAATTGCTCAGCAGTAGCGTCTTTCTTAGGCAAGGCTGGCTTAGACTCAACTGAAGAACTGGCATCAGTCACATGAGGCGTCCAGCCCAATATTTGTGCAAGGGAATGTGCACAGTTAGCCCATCTAAATCTCTGAAGCAGAGCTTCGCGTAATTGCACTGCCTTTTTCCGCTGGAGTTCAGGGGATTTTGCTATCTCAATAATTCGTTGTGCCAATACCTCTCGGTCTTTTGTCTGGAAAAAAGGGGCCACGTTACTACCAGCGACATCAATGGGAAAGACGAGGTTAGCGAAGATGCCAATCTCCAGCTCCAAAAGTAGGCGGTAGAGCCCACTCTTTTCGCTCACAATAAGCGGAACACCCGCTGCGATAGCCTCCCAACCAACCAGCCCAAAACCTTCATGCCACGATGGCATCATGGCAACACTGGAACTGCGTAAATCATCAAACAGCTCCTTGCGATCTGCCGTAAAAGGCAGTGCATGCATTCGAATAGCCCGCCCAGCATGCTCCTCGGCGAAAAGCTTTAGATCGATTTCGGCGTCAGTAAGCTGAGCAGTAGCGTGCTGCTCAAACTCTACCCCCCTAAGGGTTAGCTCTGGTTCGTTGGCACCACGTAGAGCATCAGGCAAGCCAGAATCAGAGTCAGCCTTCTGAATAGCACTGGCAAATGCGGCCACTCCCAGATGCCCTTGCTTGATTTTCTTTGCATCATCGCTAAGCCGCCCACTGATAAACCCACGGAATGACTTGATGACCAACTTGACTTTAATGTCGGGTAATCCCGGTACAAGCATGGGAATGTCTGGATGGTCCAGCATCTCAGCAAGTGCATCACGCAAGAGCGGCCCGACAGCCATCACGATACTGGCTTGTTCAAAAAGCCGCTTTTGTGCCTTACACTTGTTGTCCGCGAGAGTGCTTTTCTCAGAGAACGACTCGTAATGGTCATAACTCATGTGATGAATGACAGCTGACCGTCCGCCACAAGTGTTTGCTGCAGTAACTGCGATATCCCCCGTAATTCGGTCATGGCCAAGCCAAACAGTATGATCTGGGGAAAACTCCATTTCTTGAGCTTGCAAAGCTGCCCAGGCATTGACTGCGAAGCTGGCGGAGAACTCTTTGTGACTGTCAAAATCGAGGGAAAGCAAAGTAACCTGACTATTTTTGGCGTCTTGTATTTCATCTGAGTTTGCAAAAAGCACGATGCATACTGTTCGGATATGCTGAGAAAAGGCGGCAGCAAAGGCCTCGAGTAAGTCCTTGTTGAAGCTGTTGATCCCACCAAAATGGGGGCCCCAGCGGGTTGCAAAGGCGATAAGTGTTTTCATGGGCTGCATAATTCTTTGATTTTCTTTTGTCGATGTAAAGAGCCTTAACAGCAAGCTGAAGTTAGCCTGCAGGCTGTAGATGTTCGAGGCAATATACAATCATAAGCTAGTGAGCTGATCATGGATCACAGGTGATGAAATTCTAATCGGGACACAAGCCGCCGGCACATAAATATCCGAAGCATGCTGCAGTTACTGAACCTCATTAAGCAACTCCGGATGCCTGTCTAGCAAGGCCAGCAACTTCAACAATGCGACCGGCGGTTTGGTCTTGCCGTTCTCGTAACGGGAAAACGCATTTGCGCCACCGCTAAACAACCGGCCTGCCTCCTTTTGATCCAGCTGGAGTTTTTTCCGAACCCGCATGATGAAAAAAGGGTCAGCCAGCTCACCGTTAACCTGCTTGTTGAACGCCAGCATCGCCCCCGGAACCCGCTCGGATTCCGCCAGACTCAACACGCTTTCATCACGAGCAGGGCAGAAGTCCCCCTCGACACCGGGAATGACCGTGGCTTGCCCCTTGTAGGCATAAGGCAGATCGCGAATATCGCGCACCAGATCAGCTGCGCCGCAAGCCGGACATTTCATGATTCATTCTCCAGTGTCTTGAAAATGCTATGTCGCCGTTAATCGTTGAGTCTTTTCCCTCTCCCAAGGTCTGGGAGAGGGTGGCGCGAAGCGCCGGGAGAGGGTTGGATCATCGCCACTTGGGGAAGTAAGTTCCTTACCACTGCCAATCCCCCCTCTCCCTAGTCCTCTCCCCCAATGGGAGAGGGAACCTGACATGTTCGACTGTTAACGGCAACATAGCCTTTTAAAGACACAATTCGGACATCCTAAATAACCAAACGGGTTATATTTTGGCAACTAGGTTCTATCAAAAGCGATACTTGATGCGATGAGCGTACGCTAGCCAATTTCCCTCACTCCGCCACCGTCCACTCAATCAACCTTTCCGTCAACTCCCCCAAAATCTCCTCCACCGCAATCCCCGCCGGCGGCCCCAGCACCACCTGCAACAACGTCCCGCCCATCAGCGTATTCATCAAAAACAACGACGCCGGAGACGAAAACACCCGGTAATGCGGCGCCGCCTCCCGGTTCGACGTCACCGCCACCCGCAACAACATCGATCCCAGATTCTGGAACGACTCCAGCTCCCGCGTAAACGGCACCTCGAACAGCATCACCCTTATCAGCGCCTTGTCCCGCAACAACAGGCGGTAAGCCGCATCCACCGCAAACCGCACCCCCTCGCGGCCGGGTAGGGGAATGATCTCCTGCGCAATCGCCAGCATCCCCGCCAGCTGCTTGCGGATGCAGCGCTCCACCACCTCCGCCACCAGCGCATCCTTCCCCGGAAAATACTCGTACACCGTGCCGATGCTCACCCCAGACAACTCCGCCACATGGTTCGTGGTCAGCCCGTGATAGCCGCGCTCGCACAGAAGCTGAGCCGTCGCATCCAGCATGGCGTCCCAGGTGGCTTGCGAACGGCCCTGGCGCGGTCGCTTTTTCGGTTCCAGATCAAACACTTGATGCTTCATCAATCCCATCCAGGCCGGAATTTCCGGCATCCGAGTACAACTGAGCATTTGCTCAGGTTAACATGGTACGCATAAGAACGGGCAGGGCGGTCCTGCTTCCGCCCGCACCCGGACAGCGCGCCACGAGAACCCCGCCATGAGCCAGGAAGTCATTACCTATTGCCGCATTTGCGAACCCTTCTGCGGCATGGTCGCCACTGTCGATAACCAGCGGCTGGTCAGCCTGCGGCCCGACCGCGACCATCCGTTGTCGCAAGGCTTTGCCTGCCCCAAGGGCATTGCCTACACGCAGGTGCAGAACGACCCCGACCGCGTGCTCTACCCGCTGAAACGCCAGCCCGACGGCCGCTTCACCCGCGTCAGCTGGGACGAGGCGATGAGCGATATCGGTGAACGCCTGCGCCGCATCTACCGTCAGCATGGCGGCGACGGTATTGCCGTCTACGGCGGCAACCCGGCGGCGCTCAACTACAGCCACGCGCTATGGATGAATGTCTTCCTCAAGGCGCTGCGCATCCGCCATTTCTTCGGGCCGGGCACGCAGGACACCAACAGCCGCTTTGTCGCCAGCCATCTGTTGTACGGCAGCCTGTTCACCGTGCCGGTGCCGGATATCGAGGCGGCGGAACTGGTGGTGATCCTGGGGGCGAATCCGGCGGTGTCGCACGGCAGCCTGGTGAACATGCCGCGCATGATGGACAAGCTGCACGCCGTCACCGAACGCGGCGGCCGGGTGCTGGTGATCGACCCGCGCCGCACCGAGACCGCCCGTGAGTTTGAATGGCAGCCGATTACGCCCGATGCCGATGCCTGGCTGTTGCTGTCGCTGCTGCATGTGCTGTTTGCCGAAGGGCTGGCCGACCAGCGGGCGCTGGCGACGCAGGCCACGGGCGCGAAGGGGCTGCGCGAACTGACCGCCGCCTTTCCGCCCGAGGATACCGCCATCCATACCGGCATTCCCGCCGCCGTGGTGCGCGATCTGGCGCGTCAACTTTCGCAGAAGCGCGCGGTCGTCTACAGTCGTCTCGGTACTTGTCTGGGCAGCCACCCGACGCTGGCCAATTTCCTGCTGGACGCGGTCAACCTGGTGGCGGGCAATCTCGACCGTCCGGGCGGCTGGGTGTTCGGCAATCCGCCCATTCCTTTATTGCAATTGGTGGGGCCGTTGATGTCCTACGGCAAGTGGCGCTCGCGCATCGGCGGTTTTCCGGAAGTGATGGGCATGGAACCGGCGGCGAACATGGCGGCCGAAATCACCACGCCGGGCAAGGGGCAGGTGAGGGCGCTGTTCGTATCGGCGGGCAATCCGGTGCTGTCCACGCCCGGCGGCCACAAGCTGGCGGAAGTGCTGCCCCGGCTGGATCTGATGGTGTCGATCGACCTCTATCGCAACGAAACCAACGCCCACGCCGATTACATCCTGCCCGGCACCGCCATGTACGAACGTGAGGATTTTCCCATCTTCAGCATGGGTCTGTACGTGCAGCCCTTCATGCAGGCCACGGCGGCGGTGGTGCCGCCCGCCGGGGAAGCGCGGCATGAATGGCAGGTTTACGAGGAACTGGCGCGTAGCCTGCTGCCGGAGCGGGTGCGCGCGCTGGTGGCGCGGGTACGGGAAAACGGGCTTGGACCCACGCCGCGCCTGATGCTGGACAGCCTGATCCGTCTGGGGTTTGCGGGCGACCGCTGGGGGCTGCGCCCGGATGGCCTGAATCTGGATTTGCTGCTGAAACGCCATCCGCACGGCATCAAGCTGGCCGAGCGGCCGACCACCGGACAACTGCATCAAGTGGTGCGGCATCGTGATCGCAAGGTGCATCTGGATCATCCGGAAATCCGCGCCGAAGTGCGTCGGTTGCTGACTCGGAAAGCCGATACCGATTACCCGCTGCACCTGATCGGCCTGCGCGAGCTGCGCTCGGAAAACTCGTGGATGCACAATCCGCCCGCCTTGCGCGCCGCGCGGCCGCCGCACGCGGCGCGTATCCATCCGGAGGATGCCGCCGCGCTGGGGCTGGTCAACCGGGGCCGGGTGCGGCTGGTGTCGCCGTGGGGAGCCATTGAACTGCCGGTGCTGGTCACGGACGAGGTCAGTCGCGGTGTGGTGGCGGTGCCGCATGGCTGGGGCCATAAAGGGCAGGGCGGTTGGGGCAATGCCAACCGTGAGGGCGGCGTCAGCGTCAACGACCTGATGGATACCCGCGCCGCCGGTCTCGATCCGCTGTCGGGCATGTCGCACCTGTTCGGGGTGAAAATCCGCGCCGAAAGGGTTCCCGAAGCCACTGAAACCGTCACTCTGACAGTCGTCGCCGAGGAAGCCTGACATGGCCTATGTGATTGCCGCGCCCTGTGTGGCCGATTATTCGTGCGTGGAAGTGTGTCCGGCGCAATGCATCGCGCCCTTGCCGGATGATGCCGCCTTTGACAGCGCGGAGCAGTTGTTCATCGACCCGGATCGCTGCATTGATTGCGAAGCCTGTGTCGCCGCGTGCCCGGTCGGGGCCATTTACGAAGCCTCGCGCTTGCCGGAACAATGGACGCATTACCGTGAACTCAACGCCGCCCATTTCCGGAGGAAGCCATGAGCCGTCCATTGCGCGTGGCCATTGTCGGGGCCGGACCGGCCGGAATGTACGCCGCCGGGCATCTGCTGGAGGGCGCGGGCGGCACCTTTCTCGACGGGCGCTTGCAGTATCTGGTGAACCGGCCGGTGGAAGTCGATGTTTTCGAGCGTCTGCCGGTGCCGTGGGGGTTGGTACGGCACGGCGTCGCCCCGGATCATCCCGACAAGAAACGGGTGCAGCAGGTGTATGAGGACATCGCTGCGCGGCCGGGTTTCCGGTATTTTGGCAACGTCGAGCTGGGCAGGCATGTATCCGTCGCTGAACTGGGCGAATGGTATGACGCCGTCA
>DASUIL010000225.1:0-4067 GCA_036273075.1 Fluviicoccus sp.
CTTTCTTCCAGCGCCAGTTGTGCAGTCATATTCGCCATGACCGCCAAGTTTAAGCGTTCTTTCTGGAAATTGCTCATGATTACGAAGAATCCGCCGTTTTCCATGCCGATCAGGTTGCTTTTCGGCACCTTCACATCCTGAAAGAACAGCTCGGCGGTGTCACTGGCCCACCAACCCATTTTTTTCAACGGCTGGCCAACCGTGAAGCCGGGCATGCCCTTTTCCACCAGCAGCAGGCTCACGCCGCCAAAACCCTCGCCGCCTGTACGCACCGCCACAGTGTAATAATCGGCGCGTACGCCGGAAGTGATGAATGTCTTGCTGCCGTTGACGAGGAAATGATCGCCCATATCGACCGCGCGGGTCTTCAGGTTGGCCACGTCAGATCCACCGGATGGCTCGGTAATGGCCAAGGCCATGATCTTTTCACCGCTGATGACGGCGGGAGCGATACGCGCCTTCATTTCCACGCTGCCCCAGTTCTCCACCGGCGGCAAACCGATATCCAGCGAACCGAGGCTGGCCACCAGGCCGCCGGAACCGGCGCGCATCAACTCTTCGCTGGCGGCGATTTTCATGAAGATATCCGGTCCCGAACCGCCGAATTCTTCCGGATGGTCGATTCCGAGCAATCCGGCTTCACCGGCCTTTAGATACAGTTCTCTCGGAAATGTACCGGACTCTTCCCATTCGTTGATGAAAGGCTTGATGTGCTGGTCGACAAACTTGCGGGCTGTCAGACGGACCTGGTTGTGGGTTTCATTGAAATAGGGGGTATACAGGGCCATGAGCGGCATCTCCTCGGGTCATTACGAGCCGAGTCTGCCATGATTGCGAAGGGTAACCAAGCGGTTGGTAGGTATTTATTGGACGGTTGTCCGGGAAACACAATTCGGCGTGGGTGGAAAGTATTCCTCCCGACTGAAATGGTCGGGAGGAAGCAGCGAATCACTCAGCCGAGACGCTTCAGGCCCACGCCCAGCGCCTGACCCAGCACGAATTTCAGCACCGGGCCGACACCCGGCAACGAGTCAAACTCGATCACCCACTGCACTCGCGACCCATTGCCCGTGGAGCTGAATTCCAGACGGCCATGATGGTTGCGGATCGGGTAACCACCCTTGGAAATGACATAATCAATCGATTGGTTCGGAGTCACCGCCACCACGGTTTCATCGACGGCCAACGGATGGAACAGTCCCATGCGGCGGGTGGAGCCGACGCCGTTGACATCGCCCTGCCCGTCCTGGATGCGTTTCACCGGAATCCCGAACACTTTTTTCAGATTATTGTGATCCGCCAACTCGGCAAAAATGGCTTCCACCGGACGTGAAAACTCGCGAACCACCACTACTTTCTGCTGCGCCATGACCGGACTCCTGGCTAATCTGGGGGGAAGATAGTACGAACGTACCAAGGACTGCGATATTTATCGCTGCGGCTGAAGCTGTCAATGGCCGCAGAGGTCAAAACGGAATGATTGTTCAGATTTGCTGGCGTTGCGACAGTGCGCGCGCCAGCGTATGACTGTCCACGCCGTCCAGCTCCCCGCCCATCGGCACGCCGTGGGCAATGCGGCTGACCTGTAACCCGGATTCGCGGCAAGACTCCCGGATATAGTGCGCGGTCGCCTCACCTTCCACCGTGGCATTGGTGGCCAGGATCAACTCACGGACTTCCCCGCGATCAAGTCGCGCCATCAGGTCGGGAATGCCCAACTCACGCGGTCCAATACCGTCCAGCGGCGACAAATGCCCCGCCAGCACGAAATACAGGCCGCGATAGCCGCCGCTCTGCTCCACCGCCAGCACATCAGCCGGCGACTCCACCACGCACAACTGGCTGCGGTCGCGGGCCGGATTGGCGCACAGGCGGCAGACCGGCTCCTCGGTCAGCGTGCGGCACTCCTGGCAATGACCGATTTCCGTCATCGCCTGCAGCAGCACGTCGCCCAGACGCAGTCCGCCGGAACGGTTGCGCTCCAGCAGGAACAGCGCCATGCGCTGCGCCGAGCGCGGGCCGACGCCCGGCAGCACGCGCAACGCCTGGATCAGCTCGTTCAGCAGCGGGCTGAACATCGCTTAGAAGGGCAGCTTCATGCCGGGCGGCAGACCCAGACCCTGGGTCGCCCCGGCCATGCGTTCCGTGGTCAGCTGCTCCACCTTGCGCACGGCATCGTTGACGGCGGCGGCCAGCAGGTCTTCCAGCATGTCCTTGTCTTCCTTCATCAGTTCCGGGTCAATGGCAACGCGCTTGACGTCGTGCTTACCGGTCATGGTGACCTTGACCAGACCCGCGCCGGACTCGCCGGTCACCTCGGTCCGCGCCAGCTCTTCCTGAGCCTGCGCCATCTTCTTTTGCACCTGTTCCTGCATCTTCTGAGCTTGTTGCATCAACTGATTGATATTCATCGCTTTTCTCCAACAATCAAGGTTTCATCCAGTAATTCGGCATCAAAGGCCTGCATCAGCGCCTGCACCACGCTGTCCGCCAGGAAGGCGGCCTTGGCGTCGGCGCGCTCCACGCGTTGCCGTTCCTGTTCGATTTCCAGCGGTGTCATGGCTGAGGGCTCGCGGCTTTCGCGGCGCAAGCGCATGTGGGGAAAATCCTGCTGCAAGCGCGCCAGCAGGGTATCCAGCGCGCGGTTGGCCATGATCTCGTGGCGGGGAGAGAGCTCCATCACCGCCTCGCCGGCCTGCTCGCCGGTCACCAGCACGTGCCGCGCCAGATTGAGCGCCATGCCGGTCAAGTCGCTGGTAAGCACCCAGCGCGACCAACGCTCCGGCGACCATGCGCCGGTTTCGGGTTCGGGGGAAACTTCCGGTTCGGCCGGGGCAGCCGCCGGGAAAGAAAGAATGGTGGCCGTTTTCGCCGGCTCCGGATCGATGGTCATCGGCGCCGGCTGCGGGGAAGCGGCGGCAACCGCTGTCGCGGCAACAGCCGGAACAAGCCGGTCGTGAGCGGCACGATGTTCGGGAACCCGGGAGATAGCTGCCGCCGGTTGCGCGCGCTCAACGGGCGGCGCGACAGCGCGGACAGGCGCGGGTGCCCCGGCCGGACGGGAAGGCGTACGGTCAGAAGCGGCGGGAGCACTGCGCGGACGACGCTTTGCCGCCTCGGGATCGTTCGAGGGCACCGGCCGGAAGGCCAGCATCCGGAACAGGCACATTTCAAAGCCCTGCCGCAGACTGGGGGCCAGCGGAATATCACGACGGCCATGCAGTGCAATCTGGTAATACAGTTGCACATCTTCCGGCGTCAGCGAAGCCGCCAGATCCAGCACGCGCTCGCGGTCACCGTCGCTGTTGTCGACCCCGTCCGGGAGAATTTGCGCCAGCGCGACCCGGTGCAGCGCGGAGACCAGCGCCGTCAAAGCGGCCGAGAAATCCACGCTCTGGGCGGCCATCGCGTCAATCACGGCCATCAGGGCGGCGGCATCCCCCTCGCCCACGGCCTCCAGCACGCGGAAGACCACGTCCCGATCCAGGGCGCCCAGCATGTCACGCACTTCCGATTCGCGCAGCACGCCGTTGCCGTAGGCAATCGCCTGGTCGGTCAATGACAGCGCATCCCGCATCGAGCCGTTGGCGGCGCGGCCCAGCTCCCACAATGCGCCCTCATCATGCTCGATGTGCTCGGCGTTCAGCACATTCACCAGATGCTGCATCACCCGCTCCGGCGACATCGGCTTCAGCGAAAACTGCAGGCATCGCGACAGCACGGTGACCGGCACTTTCTGGGGATCGGTGGTGGCCAGCAGGAACTTCACATGCGCGGGCGGTTCCTCCAGCGTTTTCAGCAAGGCATTGAAGGCCGACTTGCTGAGCATGTGTACTTCGTCAATCAGGTAAACCTTATAGCGGCCCCGGGTCGGCACGTACTGGGCGTTGTCAATCACCTCACGCACGTCATCGACGCCGGTGTTACTGGCGGCGTCAATTTCCAGCAGGTCGATGAAGCGGCCTTCATTGATCTCGGTGCAGGCGGAACAGACACCGCAGGGTGTGGCGGTTATGCCGGTTTCACAGTTCAGGCATTTGGCCAGGATACGGGCGATGGTGGTCTTG
>DASUIL010000226.1:0-2259 GCA_036273075.1 Fluviicoccus sp.
GATCGGCCCGAACAGCCACGACACGCTGGGCGCAAAGCTGGAGCATCTGGCGCGGCAGCAATTCCGTTTCGACGATTATGAGGGGCAAATCATCGAGCAACGCTGCCTGGTGATGAAGGGGCAGCTGTTCTACCCGCAGGAATGGACTGGTGGAACCCTGGACTGCCTGTCAGCCGGGCATTTGCAGGGACAGTGGCTGGACTGGGCGGCATTCCGCGCCGATCCCGCGTTCCGGAAACTGCACTGGCGGCATGCCGGACGCGACGAATGGCTGGCAGATCAGCAGGCGGCGTTGCAATTGGCGCTGGCGGCGCCCGATGCGCTGGCACATCCGCCGTCAGAGCGGCCGGAATTGTTTATTGGATTTGATGACCGGGAGACGGAAATACAGCGCTGCTTCCTCACCCTGCCGTAAAGGCCCCGGCCCCGCCCTAGCGGGTGCCTTCGATGATCAACTGCGCCACGCCCTTGGGGTCATCCCACATCGGCACATGGCCCCAGCCGCGCGGCTTCAGCCAGCGGGTATGGGCGGGCAGCTCCCCCCGGTTCTGCGAGGCCGCGGTCAGCAGCCAGTCGCGGTCGCCGAAGGCCACCGTCAGCGGGCAGGTGATCCTGCGGCCGTCGCGGAACGGTTCCACCGCTTCCAGCGTATCGTCAAAACCGGGAGAGCGGGCGAAGTTGCGCAGCGACACGATGGCGTCGCGCGCCGGAATCTTCCAGCCCTGCGAGGTCATCGGCACGGCCATCAGCATCATGCGCAGCGGCGGCAGCAGCACCAGCGCCTCGCCCAGCAGCGGAAAGGTCTGCAGGCCCTTGCGCATGATCCTGAACAGCGGCTTCACATGGGCCGAGGCATCCCGTTCCCACAGGCCGCCCGGTGACAGGGCCACCACGCTGCGCGCCAGTCCGCGCCGCGCTGCCTCCATGGCGAAATAGCCGCCCAGTGAATTCCCGGCGAAATCCACCGGTTCATCAATGCCCATTTCATGCAGGCTGTCCTGCAGGGACCGGATGATGTTCTCCGCCGTCGGCGGCGTCCCGGCGGGCAGCGGCGGCGTTCGTCCGAAACCCGGCAGGTCGAAGGCGATCACCCGGCGCTGCGCCGACAGGATGGGCATGACCGGCTTCCAGGCATTGCTGGACATGCCGATGCCGTGCAACAGGATCAGGGGGCGTCCGGTGCCTTGTTGTTTGTAGTGCCAGGCCATGCGAAGTCTCCCGAAAGGCGGAAAGGGTCGGCTGATACGCCGCAACAGGCAGCGAATCTATTGGTACGGTCGTACACTATCAAGTTTCATTTGACATTTAGCGCCAGATTATTTTCCCGGCCGTACCGCCTCAAACCCCATGACGGCTGCCGCCAATAGGCCTATGCTGGAGAAAACAAACCCATAAAAATTCTGCTGACGGAGACATCCCTTCTGGACACCGTGTTCCTGCTGGTCGTGCTGACCATCGTGGCGGTTCTCGCTTTCGACTTCACCAACGGCTTCCACGACGCCTCCAACATGCTGGCGACGCTGGTGGCCTCGCGCGCCATGACCCCGGCGCAGGCAGCGCTGCTCGTGGCCTGCTTCACGTTGCTGGGGCCGATCCTGGGCGGAACCGCTGTCGCCAATACCATCGGCGGCCTGGTGTCCATTGACCTGCTGCCGCCGCCGGAGGCATTGCGGGTGGTGCTGTGCGCAGTGGGCGGGGCCATCGGCTGGAACCTGCTGACCTGGCGGCTGGGCATTCCCTCGTCATCATCGCACGCCCTGGTGGGCGGACTGACCGGCGTGGTCATGGCCGGGCCGGGGTCGGAACATGTGGTCTGGGGCTTTGCCGAACTGGCGAACGGACACCTCACCGGCGTCACCAAGGTGCTGGCCGCCTTGCTGGTGTCGCCGGTGGTCGGCTTTGCCGCCGGATTCGCACTCCACCGGTTGATGAATTTCCTGCTGCGCGCCGCCCGGCCCGCCATCAACCGGCAACTGTGCCGCGGCCAGTGGTTTACCGCCGCCGCGCTGGCCTTCTCCCACGGGGCCAACGACGCCCAGAAAGGGATGGGCATCATTACCCTGGCGCTGGTGCTGGGCGGGCAACTGCCCCGTTTCGAAGTTCCGCTGTGGGTCATGGTCCTCAGCGCGGTCATCATCACCGCCGGCACGCTGCTGGGCGGCTGGCGCATCGTGCGCACGCTGGGATTCGGCATCTACAAGCTGCGGCCGCTGCACGGACTGGATGCGCAGCTGGCCTCGGCCGGGGTCATCATGGGCG
>DASUIL010000227.1:0-3723 GCA_036273075.1 Fluviicoccus sp.
TCTGTATCCTGTGGGTGGAAGATACAGGGGTAAACGCGGCGGAGCGGGAAACGGGGTTAGGTCTTCGAAAATATTTTATGCCGTGGCCAGACGCCGCCCTGCCAGCCACCAGGTTTCCATCTCGCCCTTGCCCTTGACATAGATCGACCCGCGCGGCAGGCAGACAAAATCGTCCTCCACCCGCGCCTTGGTCTCGGCGCTGATCTGCACCCGTCCCGGCTCGCCGTGTGACTCCATGCGGCTGGCGGTATTGACGGTATCGCCCCAGACGTCATAGGTAAAACGCATCGCGCCGATCACCCCGGCAATCACCGGCCCGGTGTGCATGCCCAGCCGCAGGTCGAGCGCGATGCCGGTTTCCGCGCGGATCGCCTTCACTTCCTCCACCAGATCCAGCGCCAGTTGCGCCATCACATGCGCGTGGTCGTGACGGGGGTCGGGCGCACCGGAAATGACCATGTAGGCATCACCGATGGTCTTGATCTTCTCCGCCCCCGCAGCGCGCACCTGACGGTCAAAACGGGTGAAAATCTTCTCCAGCAGGCTGACCACGACCTCCGGATCGTGCTGCGAGGCCCACGGTGTGAACCCGGCGATATCGGCGAACAGCACCGTCACCTCGGGATGATGGTCGGCAATCATGCGGTCGCGCTGGCGCAACTCCCCGGCAATCTTCGTCGGCAGCACCGCGTGCAGCAGCCGGTCGGAACGCTCGCGCTCGGCGGTCAGGTTTTCCTCGCTGCGCAATACCTCCTTCTGGAAAACCGCCAGAATGATGACAATGGCCTCCATCACGATGAAGGCATTTATGATGCGCATGGTGGACAGCATCCAGGCCGGAACAATTTCCAGAGGCAACTTTGCCTGACCGGATAACGCCATGCTGCCAAGCAGAATCAGCATCGCCCCGGTGATAAAGGTGAATCGCGGCAGGGTCTCTTTCTGGGAATACAGGGTTCTCGCCAGCACCGCCGCCAGCACCGCGTACATGCCGACTCCCAGCACATTGCCGGTAATCCATACCACCACCGCAACTTGCGCTTCCAGCGTCATCATCAGCCATAACCGTGCCAGCCCGTGCGCCCCCAGGGAGGCGGCCCACATACCCATGCCATAACAAACCATGGCGGCCAGGTTCAGGTAAATCAGCGCTTCGCCGCCACGTGCCAAGGGGCTGATCATCGTCAGCACCACATAGAATGCAGAGAGGGCAAAGGCGGCGCCCAACGAATAGCGCGCCAACCGTTCACGACGAAGCCGGTCGTGATCGGTGGCCGGGGGCATGGGGGTAAGCAAGTCCAGCCAGAAGGCCCGGTCGGGGCGTCGCAGGTAGGCGCGGGGATCGAAGGCGCAGTCGTCGTCGGGCTTTTTCATGAAGGTTATCGGACGGAAGGGACTGCGCTGATATATGACAGCATTCCGGAGCAAGGGCAATGGGGCGCGCCGCCGCGCCCCGGCCGGCTCAGCGCTTCTTCGCCAGCCAGATCAGATGCCGCGCGCCCTTGTTGCCGTGCGCGCGCACCGGCACTTCCTCCACCAGGAATTTCGCCTTTTTCAGGCGGATGGTGAACATCGGGTCCGGCCCCGCGGACCAGATCGCCAGCACACCGCCGGAACGCAGCGCCCCCATAGACGCGTCCAGTCCCGCCGGGGAATACAGCCAGTCATTGCTCTTGTGCGTCAGCCCCTGCGGGCCGTTGTCCACATCCAGCAGGATGGCATCGAAGCCGTTCTGTTCCGCCTTCAGCACTTCCGCCACATCGCCCACCTGCACCTTGGCGCGCGGGTCCAGCAAGGGATTGCCCGCGTGTTCGCCCAAGGGGCCGCGATTCCACTCCACCACGCCCGGCACCAGCTCGGCCACCACCACCTCGGCGGTCGGGCCCAGATGCTTCAGCGCAGCGGCCAGCGTAAAGCCCATGCCCAGGCCGCCGATCAGCAAGCGCGGCTGCGGGCGCGACGCGACGCGGGTGCAGGTGATTTCCGCCAACTTGTCTTCCGAACCGTGCGTGCGCGAGTGCATCAGCTCGCCGCCCCCGGCAATCTTGATGGCGAAATGCGGGCCTTCGCGGAAGAGGCGGAGTTCGCCGCCGTTGGGAATGGGGGCGGTGTCGAGGAGTTCGGGGCGGTGCATGGCGGGGCTCGGCGGGGATGGTTTGCAGGGTGCTTAGGATAAGGGGGTTTGCCGGAGCGGCCAAGTTTTTTGCGCGGGGGCTTGGTGTGGCGCGAACCCCATCGCTAGTCCAAGCAGGGCTGCAATTCTACTGCGCCCTGAGAGGCTACAACTTCTGGTCAGTCCCGAAATTCCGACTAAATTGCAAAAAAGCACTTCCAGTCAATATAAAAGAAAGAAATCCTGAGTTTGCGACATAAAGACTCAGTGCAACTCCGCTACAAACATAAATGCCGCCAGTAAAGGCAAAGAACCTGATATTCCGTGTTTTCTTAGAAAGAAGAAGTATTGCCACCACAGAGGAATATAAAAACAACGGCCCTGATATCCATGGGTCAAGCAAGCCCGTTAAGCCTCTGGCAAAAAAATCATCTTTTCCTCCCTGCCACATAAATGTTATGCCTGTAATCAACAGCACGGTTACTTGCGTAAAAACCAAATAAAAAACATCCATGACCATCACCTTGAAACCCTTCTCAAGTCTAAGTAGGGCGCAATGGAATTGCGCCGCATTTCAATTAATATCGGGCATATATCCTCCTTGATGGGTGCATAGGCAAGGAGATTGTGCCAACTTCATAAATCCGGCGCATTTCTAATGCGCCCTACGCTGACTACTTTTCCACGCGAACTACAACTTTCCATCCAGTGTTATTTTCGACTCTGCAAGGACAACGCAAGGTTACAAACTGCCGTACTTACCAATATTAGAACCATACTTTTCCGCAAATCAGCCGCCATGTGCACGAAGCCCATGATTGCCAACACAGTAGCCATCAAGCCCAAAATAAGCATCGCGCCACGCTTGACTCTTACTTTGGAATTAGCCGCAAGCACCAGAAACGATGCGACAAGAAATATGGCGAGAACGCATTCTGCTGACATTCACTATTTACCAAGAGACATGCAAAAAGGGGCGCTTCCGCGCCCCTCCCCTTTCAACTTACTCCCACGACCTCTTCAAAATCGCCAACGCCTCTTCATAATCCGTCTCCTTCGGATTGAAGATGATCGACCCATCATTAATCGTCAGCTCCGCCACATGCTCCAGCTGATCCAGCGAAACCTTACCGGTCTCCTTCAGCGTACGCGGCAGCTTGCAACGCGTATACAACTCATCACGCATCGACTTGATATGCGCAATCGCCTTCAACGCCCGCTGCGCAGGCGGCGTGGCCGCATACACATCGGCCCCGGCCAGCGGCAGCAACAGCTCACCAATACGGTCCGCACTGGTTTCCAGGTTGTATTCCAGCACATAGGGCAGGAACAGGCTCATGCACAGGCCGTGCGGCAAATGGCACACCGCGCCCAGCGAGTGACCCAGCGCATGCACCAGGCCCACCATCGAATTCGAGAACGCGGCACCCGCCATGGTCGAGGCCTGGGCCAGTTCCAGACGGCCTTCAGCGTCCTTCGGGTTCTCCATCACCTTCATCAGGTTCTGGCTGATCTTGCTGATGGCAGCGGTGGCGTAGGCATCGCTCATCGGGTTGTGGGCCATGCAGGTGAAGGCTTCCACGGCGTGCGTCAGCGCGTCCATGCCGGTC
>DASUIL010000228.1:0-2048 GCA_036273075.1 Fluviicoccus sp.
AATTTCCGCCAGTCGGCGCAGCCTGTTCCTGCGCCTGCAGCCTGTCAAGTCACCGGATCTGGATATCGGCGGGGCGGTGAACCGGCCGCAGCCGCTGCCCTTTGCCGTGCAGTATCTGGCGTCCAGCCAGTTCAACGAGGATCTGGCGCGCTTGCAGGGGGCGCTGGAATCGGCCGCCCGGCGGCACACAGCCGATAATCATTCCCCGGTCATGTAGAATCGCGGCCATTGCCGCTTCAAAGAGATCAAACGCGTGAAACCGATTCCGTCGTTGCTTGCCTTGGCCGTTCTTGGCGGCAGCCTGAGCGCCTGCGTCAGCGCGCCTACCGCCAAACCTGCGCCCGTGCCGTCAAAGCCGGTTGTCAGCCAGTCTGCAAACGCTGACATTATTCCCATGACGCCGGTCAGCCCGGCGCCTTTCGAAGCTGCGGAGACAACGCCGTCGCCGGATACGCTCTTCCAGCCGCCGCTGGTTCCGCCTGTCGTCGTACCCCCGACACCAGGTCTGGACGAGGCCCAGGCCCGCGCCTTGCTGACCCGGCTGCTTCCCTCCGGCATCAAGGACCGCAACGGCTGGCGCAACGACATCCTGTCCGCCTTTACCGCCCTTAAAATCCCCTACGAAGCCCCGTATTTCTGCGCCGCGCTGTCCATCATCGAGCAGGAATCCACCTGGCAGGCCGATCCGGTGGTGCCGGGTCTGGACAAGATCGTCTGGAAGGAAATCGATAAGCGCGCCGCGAAATATCATGTGCCGTTGCTGGCGGTGAAGGCCGCCTTCCTGAAATCATCCCCGGACGGCCGCAGCTACAAGGCCCGCGTCGATGCGTTGCGTACCGAGAAACAGATGAACGACCTGTTCGAGGACATGGCGACGGACGCCCAGAAACTTCATCTCCCGCTGGGTCTGAAAAATCCGATCCGCACAGGCGGGCCCATGCAGGTCAGCATCGAGTTTGCCGAAGGCCATGTCCGGGTGTGGCCCTATCCCTACAGCTACAAAGACAGCATCCGTTCCGAGGTCTTCAGCCGTCGTGGCGGCGTCTATTTCGGCATTGCCATGCTCTTGCAGTACCGGGTCAATTATCCGGACATGAGTTACCGCTTTGCCGATTACAACGCCGGGCGCTACAGCAGCCGCAATGCGGCCTTCCAGGCGGCGGTTGGCAAGTTGAGTCGCCAGAAGATGGTGCTGGACGGGGATTTGCTGATGTATGAAAGCCGCGAAACCAGCACTACGCAGAAGCAACTGCTGAAGCTGGCATCGCGACTGAACCTGAGTGAATCAGCCATCGAGCGTGACCTGCGTCTGGAAAAGACCGAAGGATTCAGCCAGACGGCGCTGTACAAGCGGGTCTTCGAAGCGGCCTCGGCGCAGGCCGGTCGGCCCTTGCCGCAGGCGGTGATGCCGCAAATCCGTCTCAGCAGTCCGAAGATCACGCGCAAGCTGACCACCGAATGGTTTGCCAAGCGCGTGGACGGGCGTTACCGGAAATGCCTGGCCCGGCTTCCTGACGCTTAACAGGCCGACTCGTCAGGACTCTTCGATCATCCCTTTTTCCAGCACCCCGACAATCATGTCGGCCAGCACGGAAACTAGTTCCCGGTCCTTGATGACCGGGCTGCCTTCGCACAAATGCCGCGCCACCGTCGCCATGGCCCCGTTCAACAGCACATACAAGCGGATGTGCAGGTCTTCAATGGGATAGGTGCGGAAATGCTGGCGGAAATAGGCCGCGCACAGTTGCAGCAGGTGCTGTTCAATCACCGCCATTGATCGTTGCAGCGATAGGCGGCTCCAGTGTCGTGAAAGCTCCATGAATACCGGGTTGGCGCGCAAGTGTTCAAGGGTAAATAGTATGGAGGTTTCGGCAATATCCCGCATCGACAGCGCCTTCAGGTCATATCCCGCCGCGTGTCCCACCAGCGTTTGCAGCAGGTCCTGCGTCATGCGGTCCTGCAAGGCTTCAATCATCTCCTCCTTGTTGCCGAAGTAGTGGTACAGCGAGGCGATGTTCACCCCGGCTTCCTCGGCAATATGGTTGGTG
>DASUIL010000229.1:0-3996 GCA_036273075.1 Fluviicoccus sp.
TTCGCGGCGGATACGGTCGGGCTGCGGCATGTCATGCACGGGCCAGCGAATGATGCGAATACCGGCTTCGGCGAGCGCCCGGTCCTTCTTGGCATCAGCCTTGATGCGGTCGGCGCGGTTATGGGTGGAATCGTCGAGTTCAATGGCGGCCAGGATGGTGGCCCCGTCCGGGGCGCAGACCACGAAGTCCACGCTCATGCGGTTAATGCGGTTGATCCAGCCGTGGTAATCGACTTCAACATCCACATCCAACATGCGCGACAATTGCACCTGGGTAAAAATCAGGTAATCCGGCAGCGCCTGGCGCAGGCGGCCGAACAGGATCCGTTCGGGAGCCGTCATCAGCTCCCGGGGAATATAGGGCCAGTCCATCTCGTCGATGGTCAGTTCCCGTTTCTTGCCGCCCAGCACCAGCAACAAAAGCGCCAGCACCAGTACAACAATAAGGATCAATGTGCCTTGTTCGCCAAACAGGTGAATCAGGGTTTCCAAGGCGCGACCCAGGCTCCTGAAATACCGGCTTCACCGCTGAGGCGGCCGCTTAACGCCTTGGCGGCGCCCTTGTCCAGTTCCGGACCGACCACGACTTTCCAGGCGTCGCCGTTCTTCACCACTTGCGCGCGAAAGCCCTTGCCCTTCAGCTTGGAAGACAATTCGGCAGCTTTCGCCTTGTCGCTAAAGCTGCCCGCCTGCACCACCCAAGCCTGGCTGCCGCCTACCGGCTTGCTGTCGGCCTTTTCATCGGCCTTGGTTTTTTCATCAGCCTTGGCCTTGCCTTCCAGCGCGACCTTGGCTTTCTGTTCTTCCAGCTTCTTGGCCTTTTCCGCCGCCAACTTGTCGACCTTGGCCTTTTCCTCTGCAGCCAGCTTCTCGGCCCTCAATTTCTCGGCCTTGGCTTTCTCATCGGCGAGCTTTTTGTCGGCCGCGAGCTTCTCGGCCTTCAACTTGTCATCCGGCGCCTTTTTTTCTGCCAGTGCTTTGTCAGCCGTCAACCTGGCCTTGTCGGCCGCCGCCTTTTCCATCGCCAGCTTTTGCTCACGGGCATGGACGGCCTTTTCTTCTGCGGCTCTCTGATCGGCCGCCTTCTGATCCGCCAGATTACGCGCTTCCAGAATGGCGCGCGCACGCTCCTCATCCGCTTTCTTGTCGGCGGCCGCCGCGATTGAGGCGACAGGAGCTACAGCACCGGCCTCTGCGTGACTGGCCATTTCGCGAGCCAGTTTTTCAGCGGAGCGCTGCTGCTGGGCGGCCTCTTCCGGAGAAATCTCATCCGAACTGTTCAGGAGGTCATTGGCGCGCTTGCGGGCCGCTTCCTCGGCAGCCAGCTGCTCGGGCGTTTTTGCCAATCCGGCCGGAGGCATTTCCGCCGCCGGGAGTCCGGCGCCATCCACGGGCTGGGGTTCGCCAACCGGATAGAAAGCCGTTGAATCTTCATGGGCCTCATCAACAGCCTGCTCGGCAGACTGGGCTTGGGCATCTAGAGCGGGTTGCGCCTTTTCGGCAACGGGCGCCGGGGGGTGGGCCGGTATCGGTTCGAGCCTGCTCAGCAACCTGGCTCCGGTTCCGTCAAGCATCAACGGCAGGAAAATGGCGGCGCCGGCCAACAGGACCACACCACCGAGAATACGTTGTTTAATTGCTGTATCCATGATTCTTTTCAAGCCACCCGCGGGCTGCTGACACTGTATAAAATGATCCGAAAACCAGAATCCGGTCACCGGGACCAGCGTTGCGCAATGCGGCCGCAAGCGCCTGACCGGGCCCGGCAAAGCCGGTGGGAGCGCACATGCCGCGCTCGATGAATAATGGCAACAATTGCCGGGACTCCTGACCGCGCGGCACATTCAGGCTGGCGGGATACCAGAAATCCACGCGCCCGAGGCAGGCGTCCAGAGTGCCTCCGGTGTCCTTGTCGGCGAGCATCGCGAAGACGGCATGGGTCCGACCCGGGACAGGCTGCAATTGTTGCATAAAAAAGGCGGCGCCGTGCGGGTTATGCGCGACGTCCAGCACAATTTCCACCCCGCCAACCTGAATACGCTCCAGACGCCCCGGCACCGAAGCCAGCAGGATTCCATCACGCAGGGCGCTTTCGCTGACCGACAAGGGCATCAACTCGATCGCCGCCATGGCCGTCGCCACGTTATCCAGCGCCAGACGCGGCATCAGCAAACCGTCATGCCGGGACTTCCGGCTCCACCAGTTCCAGGAGGGTTCATGCCGCTCAAAACCAAAATCCGTACCCTTGCGGGTGACGGGACACCCCAGAGAGGCGGCATGCTCAAGAATGGATTCGGGCACATCCGTTTCGCCGCAAACCAAGGGTCGGCCCGGCCGGCAGATCCCGGCCTTCTCGAATCCTATTGCTTCGCGGGTATCCCCCAGCCAGTCGGTGTGATCAATGCCAATACTGGTAATCACCGCGACGGTCGCATCGACCAGGTTGACGGCATCCAGCCGGCCGCCCAGTCCGACCTCCAGCACCACTACATCCGGGTTGGCTTCGCGGAAGACCACAAAGGCCGCAAGGGTGGTGAACTCAAAATAGCTGAGGGAAACACCCGCCTGGCGACGCCCCGCCTCTACCACCGAGAAGGCGCTGATCAGACGGGCGTCATCCACCGGCGTACCGTCCAGGGCTATGCGTTCATTGAAATGGAGCAAATGCGGGGACGTATAGGTCGCTACCCGGTAGCCGGCCGCCCGATAAACCGACGTCAGCGTGGCTACCGTTGAACCCTTGCCATTAGTGCCCGCGACCGTGACAACGGGACAGTCAAAGCGACCGGCACCAAGCACTGCGGCGACCTGCCGCAGGCGGTCGAGGCCCATGTCGATGGATTTGACATGCGCCTGTTCCAGATGGCCAAGCCATTCCGATAAGGTGGGAAACATGGATCAGTCTCGCGGCCGTGGCGGCCGCAACATCAGAGCGGGCGGTGGGTCAGCTTGGCCAGCACCCGGTAAAGGGTGTCGCGCATGGCATGACGGTGAATGATCATGTCAACGGTGCCATGCTCCAGCAGGAATTCCGAGCGCTGGAATCCCTCCGGGAGTTTCTGACGCACTGTTTGTTCAATGACGCGCGGACCGGCAAAGCCGATCAATGCGTTCGGCTCGGCAACGTTGAGATCGCCGAGCATAGCCAGGCTGGCGGACACGCCGCCGTAAACCGGGTCGGTCAGCACCGAAATGAAGGGAATGCCGTTCGCCTTCAGTTCCTCGATCACCGCCGCCGTGCGCGCCATCTGCATCAGCGAGAACAACGCTTCCTGCATGCGCGCTCCGCCGGAGGCGGCAAAGCAAACCAGGGGAATGCGCTCCTCCAGGCAAACCCTGGCGGCGCGGATAAAACGCGAACCGACAATGCTGCCCATCGAGCCGCCCATGAAACTGAACTCAAAGGCCACGGCCACAATCGGCATGCCGTTGAGCGCGCCTTTCATCGCCACCAGCGCATCACTTTCACCGGTTTCGTTGCACGCCGCCTCCAGCCGGTCGGTATAACGCTTGCTGTCGCGGAAACGCATGCGATCCTCGGGCAGCAGGTCGGCGCCCAGCTCCTCCAGCTCTTCGGAGTCCAGGAACATGCCCAGCCGTTCGCGGGCGTTGATGCGTAGATGGTGATCACACTTGGGACAGACATTGAGGTTGCGGTCCAATTCCGCCTTATACAGCACGCCGTCGCACTTGGGGCAGCGTCGCCACAGGCCTTCCGGCACCGACACCCGCTTCTCTTCCGCGTTCTTGCCGGCGTTCGGCAGGATTTTTCCGATCCAACTCATCTGCTATACCCCTGTGTGCGGCCGTCAGGCCGCATCCATCGCCTGTCGCAGTTCGCGGAGGATCCCGCTAAGGACGCCGGGAATGGCTTCCGGCACGTCCTGCAACTCGGCGATACGGCTGACCAGCGCCGATCCGACCACGACTCCGTCGGCATGACGGGCCACGGCGGCGGCGGTTTCGGCATCCTTAATACCAAAACCGACGCCAATG
>DASUIL010000230.1:0-3186 GCA_036273075.1 Fluviicoccus sp.
CAATAACAACAATGGAGTCACCGCCTCATGTCCACCCTGCACCGTCTGCTGAAAAGCTTCAGCCACGACACCCGCCTCTTCCTGCTGGCGCTGGCCGCCGGTGACTGCCCGGAATCCTGGCGGTCGTCCGCCGATGAAAACCCGGACTGACGCTTGATCAGGTTTTTGTCAAATGTCAATCCGGAAAGACCCTACTCAGGCTAGGGTTTCCCTGCCGGGCAAACAAGGGAATCCACGAATACTCGGGCAGACCGCGAGACGATATTGTTTTCCCAACGAAAATTATAAAAAGCGCCCCGGTGCGCGGTTGGGAAACGAGGATCAGTTTCATGACAAAAACGGTTCGGGTCATTGGTTGCGTGTCCGGCGAAACGCGGCAGCACCTCATTTTTCGCTCGATGATCCGGGTGTTGAGCCAGGGTTCCGCCGCCAGCTTGAAGCATCAGTGGTCATTCAGCGAAGTCGGACCTTACGACGTCACCATTTTTGATCTGGACGACGGGATCCACCCCGACCCGCTGCCCGCCTCCGGCGCGGAGGTTGTCGTCGCCTTCAGCACCCATCCCCACCGCCTGATCGACCGTCCTTTCAGCCTGTCAAAACCGATTCGCGGCAGTGAATTCCTGCAATTGCTGCAAGCAATCGAGGCCGCCTGCTTCGACAACCTGATTCACCCGGCAACGGCGGTGACCGCGACGGAAGCCGCATCACCCGCGCCCCGGCCCGCCGACGCGGCGACGCCGGACCCTGCGCCGCTGCTGAGCCTGCTGGCGTGGCCGGACCTGCCGCAACTGCCGGACGATCAACTGCACAATGCCGCGCGCATCTGCGCCCTGCTGGCCGTCCGCCGCTGCTCGCCCGCCACCGTCAGCCGTTTTCTGGACATTGACCCCGTTATCGTCGACCGGGTGCTGCAGGCCATCGCCGCCTGCCCCCCGGTTGACGGCGTCGAAGTCCTGCACCGGCAACAGGACGCCGCCGAAGCCGCCAATGTCATTCCGCTGCACGAGCAGACGCCGTCCGGCAAGCCATCGTCGTTCCTGTCGAAAATCTGGAACCGTCTGAAGGGAGCCGCCTGATCATGGAATGGAGCATCCTGTTCATGGGCCCGGTTGGCGCGGGCAAGACAGAAGCGATCCGCTCGCTGTCCGATATCGATGTGCTGGATACCGATGTCGCCGCCACCGATGAGACGGCGCTGCTGAAGGAAAAGACCACCGTCTCAATGGATGTGGGCGTGATGCACCTGGGCGGCGGCGACAAGCTGCGCCTGTACGGTGCGCCCGGCCAGGGACGCTTCGACTTCATGTGGGAAATCCTGATCGAGCACGCCAAGGGACTGGTGATCATGCTCAACCACGCCAACCCCGACCCCTTGCAGGACCTGGCCTTCTATACCGGCCGCCTGAAAGGGCTGCTGATGGGCAAGACGTTGCCGCTGGTAATCGGCGTCACCCACACCGACGAGCGGCCGGACACCTCGCTGGCGGTCTATCAGGACTATCTGCGCCGGAACCCCGTGCCGTTCGCGGCGGGCAAGATTCCGCTGTTCCGGGTTGACGCCCGCCGCCGCCATGACGCCAGCGCGCTGATGGTGGCGCTGGCGGCGATGCTGGAAATGCACGAGCGGCTGGCGCAGCCGGTGCGCGCCTGATGGATGCCATCCTGACGCTGGCAGGTTTCGGCCTGGCCTACAACGACCGCGTCGTGTTGCGGGCGATGGATCTGGCGGTGCCCGCGCGCGGCCTGACGGTGATCCTCGGCCCCTCCGGCACCGGCAAGTCGTCGCTGGTACGCACCCTGGCGGGCTTCAACGACAACAACCCGGCGCTGCGCACTTGGGGCCGCGCCGACTATCGCGGCCAAGGCACTGCCGACAAACCGGCGCTGGTGATGCAGAGGGCGGCGCTGATGGTGTCGTCGGTGCTGGAGAATCTGCTGTCCGGGCTGACCGACCGCTCGCGGCTGACCCGGCCGGAACAGCTGGACCGCGTCCACGCGCTGTGCCGTGAGCTGGATCAGGACTGGGTGATCGAACGTCTGGACTGGCCGGTGGTGAAGCTGGATTTCCCCGAACAGCGCCTGGTGTCGATCCTGCGTGAAATTCTGGGTCAGCCCGCCCTGCTGATGCTGGATGAGCCGACGGCGACCATGAATGACGATGACGCCGCGCGCGTCGGCCGCCTGATCCGCAACGCCGCCGGGCAGCGCCCGGTGCTGCTGGTATCGCACCATCTGGGGCAGGCGCAGGCGCTGGCCGACCATCTGGTGCTGATGGCCAGCGGCCAGGTGCAGGAAACGGGCGACGCCACCGCCTTCTTCCGCGCCCCGCGCAGCGACGCCGGACGGCAATTTCTGATCAGCGGTTCGTGCGCGGAGGACGCCATGGAAAGTCCTGAGCCCGAGGAAAGCCTATCCGCCGACGATGCCCCGGCCCGGTCACCCGTCATCCCCGACCGCTCGCCCATCCCCACCGCGAAAAGCCGCTTCATGGGACCGCGCGGTTTTGTCTGGCTGATTCCGGGACGGCTGGCGGGCACGCCGTGGCCGGGCATTGTCCACGACACCGATGACGATCTGGACGCCTTGCGCAACGTCGGCATCACCCGGCTGGTGTCGCTGACGGAAATCCCCTTTGACCCGATTCAGGCCGGACGTTACGGCATCGCCTGCGCCAGCGAGCCGATTCCCGACATGCACGCACCGTCGCTGACCCAGGCCATCGCCATCTGCCGCGACATTGATGGCTGGATCGGCGGGGGCGACGCCATCGCCGTGCACTGCCGCGCCGGACTGGGCCGCACCGGCACACTGCTGGCCGCCTACTGGCTGTGGACCGGCCACGGTCAATACAGCGCGCTGGAGGCTATTGAATACGTGCGGCGGCTGGAGTCCGGAATGATCCAGTCACAGGCGCAGGTCGATTTCCTCAGCGCCTTCGCCGATCTGCTGGCCAGCGGCCCCGAAGCGGCCGCCGCCCTGCTTGCAACACCCCGAACGAGGCCGGGCGAAGCGCCTCTGACCACCCCCATAACCACAATACCTGGAGTTTCTTATGAGCAAGCTTGATGACGCCCTGCAACGCGCCATGACCAGCGTTCCCGACTGTGTCGCCGCCGGTTTTGTCGACCTCAGTTCCGGCATGGTGCTCAGCATCAAGACCGTGGATTCGCATCCCTCGGAAGT
>DASUIL010000231.1:0-2380 GCA_036273075.1 Fluviicoccus sp.
CGCACCGTCAAGAGCCTGATCAAGGCCGGCGCTGCGGCCTGCCACATTGAAGACCAGGTCGGCGCCAAGCGTTGCGGCCACCGTCCCGGCAAGGAAATCGTCACCACCGAGGAAATGGTTGACCGCGTGAAGGCCGCCGCCGATGCCAAGACCGATCCGGACTTCTTCCTGATCGCCCGCACCGACGCCATTCAGGTGCATGGTGTGGATGCCGCCATCGAGCGCGCCATCAAGTGCGTGGAGGCTGGCGCTGACGGCATCTTCGCCGAAGCCGCCTATGACCTGGAAACCTACAAGCGCTTCGTAGACGCTGTGAAGGTGCCGGTGCTGGCCAACATCACCGAGTTCGGCAAGACCCCGCTGTTCAGCGTCGAAGACCTGCAGCCGACCGGCGTTGGCATGGTGCTGTACCCGCTGAGCGCCTTCCGCGCCATGAACAAGGCCGCCGAGCTGGTGTACCAGTCGGTGCGCGCCAACGGCCACCAGCGCGAAGTCATCGACATCATGCAGACCCGCGAAGAGCTGTATGACCGCATCGGTTACCACGAATTTGAAGGCAAGCTGGACGCGCTGTTCGCTGCCAAGAAGTGATGCCTGTAGGTCGGGTTTCAACCCGACAACACCTCCGTTGCGGAGTGCGGTTGTCGGGCTCAAGCCCGACCTGCAACAAACGAATAGTTGAACGGATAAACCCAGGAGAGTCCCCATGAGCACCGAGACCACCACCCCGAATCCCGGCTTCAAGCCCAAGAAATCCGTCGCCCTGAGCGGCACCGCCGCCGGCAACACCGCCCTGTGCACCGTGGGTCGCACCGGCAACGACCTGGCCTATCGCGGCTATGACATCCTCGATGTCGCCACCACCTGCGAGTTTGAAGAAATCGCCCACCTGCTGGTGCACGGCAAGCTGCCGAACGTGGCCGAGCTGGCCGGTTACAAGGCCAAGCTGAAGGCGCTGCGCGGCCTGCCCATTGCCGTGAAGGTCGCGCTGGAACAACTGCCGCCGTCCTCGCACCCGATGGACGTGATGCGTACCGGCGTCTCCGTGCTGGGCTGCGTCAAGCCGGAGAAGGAAGACCACAACCATCCCGGCGCGCGTGACATCGCCGACAAACTGATGGCCTGCCTGGGCTCGATGCTGCTGTACTGGTACCACTTCGCCTACAACGGCAAGCGTATCGACGTCGAAACCGATGACGACTCCATCGGCGGCCACTTCCTGCACCTGCTGCACGGCCAGAAGCCCCGCGACAGCTGGGTCCGCGCCATGCACACCTCGCTGATCCTGTACGCCGAGCACGAGTTCAACGCCTCCACCTTTACCTCCCGCGTCGTGGCCGGTACCGGTTCCGACATGTACTCGGCCATTTGCGGCGGTATCGGCGCGTTGCGCGGTCCGAAGCATGGCGGCGCGAACGAAGTCGCCTTTGAAATCCAGAAGCGCTACGACAATCCGGACGAGGCCGAAGCCGACATTCGCGCCCGCGTCGAGAAGAAGGAAGTGATCATCGGCTTCGGCCACCCGGTCTATACCGTTAGCGATCCGCGCAACGTTGTCATCAAGAAGGTGGCGGAAGACCTGAGCGCCGAGCAGTCGAACATGAAGATGTACAACATCGCCGAACGTCTGGAGTCGGTGATGTGGGAAATCAAGAAGATGTTCCCGAACCTCGACTGGTTCAGCGCCGTCAGCTACCACATGATGGGCGTTCCCACCGACATGTTCACCCCGTTGTTCGTGATTGCCCGCACCGCCGGCTGGTCCGCGCACGTGATTGAACAGCGTATCGACGGCAAGATCATCCGCCCGAGCGCCAACTACACGGGTCCGGAAGATCAGGTGTTTGTGCCGTTGAAGGATCGGAAGTAAGCCATGAACAGCCAATTCCGCAAAAATCTTCCAGGCACGTCGCTCGACTATTTCGACGCCCGCGCCGCCGTCAACGCCCTCAAGCCGGGCGCTTGGGACGGCCTGCCGTATACGGCCCGCATCCATGCCGAGAACATCGTCCGCAAGGCCGATCCGGCCATCGTCAACGATTGCCTGACGCAGCTGATCGAGCGCAAGCGCGAGCGTGACTTCCCGTGGTTCCCGGCTCGTGTGGTCTGTCATGACATCCTCGGCCAGACCGCGCTGGTCGACCTCGCCGGTCTGCGTGACGCTATCGCCGACCAGGGCGGTGATCCCGCCAAGGTCAACCCGGTGGTGCCGGTGCAACTGATCGTCGACCACTCGCTGGCCGTCGAATGCGGCGGTTTCGACCCCGACGCCTTCCAGAAGAACCGCGATATCGAAGAGCGCCGCAACGAAGACCGTTTCCACTTCATCAACTGGACCAAGACCGCGTTCGATAACGTCGATGTGATCCCGGCCGGTAAC
>DASUIL010000232.1:0-2984 GCA_036273075.1 Fluviicoccus sp.
CTGCCGCCCACCCGTTTCCTGCTGGAAAAGGTGGTTCCGCAGCCAGGTGAAGGCCCGACGCCGGAAGAACAGGAGAAAGGCGGTTATGACTTCCGTTTCTTCGGCCGCACCGCCAACGGGCAGAAGATCGTGGTCAAGGTCACCGGCGACCGCGACCCCGGTTATGGCTCCACCGCCAAGATGCTGGGCGAAGCTGCGGTATGCCTGGCGCTGGAAACCGATAAGGCCAACGTCGGCGGCGGTTTCTGGACCCCGGCCACCGCCTTTGGCGACAAGCTGGTGAAGCGGCTGGTGGATCACGCCGGGCTGACCTTCGAGGTGCTGTAACTGCCATGCGCCCGAATCCGGTCAAGGCCGGATTCAGGCGTGTTTCCTTCCCGCCAACACCCCATCCCCAAATCCGCGAAACCCGTTAACGTCAATCCGCGCTATGCTGGCTGAAACCTGAAGAGGAACACCATCATGGCCCTGCACTCCACCCTTGAATTTCTGCCGCATGAAGGCCGCCCCGAAAGCCTGCTCATCGTGCTGCACGGCTTTGGCGATACCGCCGAAGGCATGCTGGGCCTGGCCGGAGCCTTGTCCGAGGCGTTCCCCAAGGCCGCCGTGCTCATTCCGCAAGGCTTCCAGCCCTCGCCCTATCCCGGCGGCCGCCAGTGGTTCCCGCTGGAAGGCGTCAATGATGAAACCCGGCCGGAACGCGTGGCGGAAGTGATGCCGCAACTGGCAGCCTACATCCGCGAGCAGCAGGACCGTTTCAGCATCCTCAATCCGGATACGGCGCTGGTCGGCTTCTCACAAGGGGGCATCATGGCGCTGGAATTAAGCGTGGCCCACGACGGGCTGGTGGGACGCGTGGTGGCCTTCGCCGCCCGCTTTGCCCGGCTTCCATCACAAGCACCGGCGCTGACCACCATCCATTTGCTGCACGGCGATGATGACGATGTCATGCCGGTGGCGCATGCCTGGGCGGCGTTCGAGCAACTGACGCAACTGAAGGGGGATGCAACGCTGGATACCGCGGCGGGAGTGGAGCATTTCCTGCATCCGGCGCTGGTGCAGTGCGCCATCGACCGCCTGCAAACCACCATTCCGTTGCGGACCTGGCAGCGGGCGCTGGGCGGACAATAAAAGAAAAGGGCAGCCTTAGCTGCCCACTTCCCACTTGAAACGTTTCTGCACCCTGACCGGTTTGGGTGAGGCCGCCTGTAACGCCACTTCCACGCTCTGCGGCACAAAACCCTTCGGCAACGTCAATTCCCCCGACACCGCCTGGAAGTACTGGAAGCGGAAATCCTTCGCCACCGCCACCGGCTGCGCCGAACCCGCGCCCAGCACGCGCACCGTCACCGTGCCGCCGGTATTGCCCGCGTTCTGCCCCACCTGCGTCAGCAAGAGTCGGAAGCCGTAGACGCCGGGACCGCGGGGCGAAAAATGCAGGTTCTCCACCGCCAGCCCGCCGTTGCCGCCCTGCGCACCCAGCATGCGCTGGTACGTCACCAACTGCTCGCGCAGCGCCGAGAGTTCGTCCATCTGGCCCACCGCGTCCTGTTGCATCTTGCGCGCGGTCTCCTGCGCCATGTCGCGTTCCTGCTGCATCAGCGCCAGCGACTTCTGCACCTCCGCCACGTTCTGCTGCAGTCGCTTGCCGTCGGCACGCATCGCCGCCACTTCCGCCGCGCTGGCCCCGACCGAACGCAAGGCGCGGTCATAGCCCAGATAAAAAGCAGTAGCGGCGCTGACACCGATGGCCAGCAGTGCGGACAATCCCCACGCCAGCCGGTGGGCGGCGACGGGGGCATCCAGATAGGTCCGCAAACGGGGCCGGGGCAAACGCTGCCACATGGGTTAGCCTCCAGGCCGAAGCCAGGGTTAGGGCAACAGGGCGATCTGGCCCAGACCGGCGTCTTCCGCCAGACCGAACATCAGGTTCATGTTCTGGATGGCCTGCCCTGCCGCACCCTTCACCAGATTATCGATCACCGACAACACCACCACGGTGTCGCCGACCTGCGGACGGTAAACCGCGATGCGGCAGGTGTTGGCGCCCTTCACCGAACGGGTTTCCGGCAACGAACCGGCGGGCATCACGTCCACGAACGGCTCCCCGGCATAGGTTTGCTCGTACAGGGCCTGCAGGTCGCCCGGTTCTTTCGTCAGGCGGCCGTACAGCGTGGCGTGGATGCCGCGGATCATCGGCAGCAGGTGCGGCACGAAGGTCAGGCCGACGTTGCCGCCGGTCATGCCGTTCAGGCCCTGGGTGATTTCCGGCAGGTGGCGGTGACCGGCAACGCCATAGGCGCGGAACGATTCCCCGGCTTCGGAATAAAGGGTGTGCACTTCCGCCTTGCGCCCGGCGCCGGAGACACCGGACTTGGCGTCGGCGACCAGATGATCAACGTCGATCAACCCGGCCTTCAGCAATGGCATGAAACCCAGCTGCACGGCGGTCGGGTAGCAACCGGGGTTGCCGATGACGCGGGCGGAACGGATGGCGTCGCGGTTCACTTCCGGCAGGCCATAGACGGCTTCTTCCAGAATCTCCGGGCAGCTGTGCGGCATGCCGTACCATTTCTCGAACTGGGCCAGATCCTTCAGGCGGAAGTCCGCGCCTAGGTCGATCACCTTGACACCGCGCGCCAGCAGGTCGGGCGTCTGCTTCATCGCCACGCCGTGCGGGGTGGCGAAAAACACCACGTCGCAGGCCCCCAGCGTATCCAGAGACGGTTCGCTGAAAGCCAGGTTGACGCGGCCGCGCAGGTTGGGGAACATCTTCGCCACCGGCATGCCGGATTCGCTGCGCGAGGTGATGGCAGTCAGCTCCACGTTAGGGTGTTGCGCCAACAGGCGCAGCAGTTCAACCCCGGTGTAACCCGTTCCACCCACAATACCGACTTTGATCATGACCTTACTCTCCAAAAACATGCGGGAATTATCCGGTATGTTCAGGCGTTGGGAAAGGCAAGGTTTTGTTAAACTAGCGG
>DASUIL010000233.1:0-2728 GCA_036273075.1 Fluviicoccus sp.
GCGGCGCATCATTCCCGACATGTTCCAGTGGGCCCTGCTGGAAATGCAGCCGCCGGAAGTGCAGCGGCTGGTGGGCTTTGACCGGGGCTATCCGCTGGTGGCGGAAATGCGCATCCGGGTGTTGCGGGGAATGTTCAAGGCGGCGCGGGAACTGGGCGGGCCGTTGAAGGAGATCCAGGCGGCGTACCGGCGGGCGGGGGCTGGATCGCGTCAACGGCTCGCGGACAGGATCGCCGCCAAGCTCCAGATGTCCTGACCACGAGGTTTACGAAAAAGCAGCGCTTTTACCACAGGCCCGGGCTGGCCGGAGGCGGATGCACCAGGCACAGTGGACCGTCCCACCGCACCACGGAGACGCCCGATGCCGCCCTTCCTTCCGGACGCCTGGCGCGACCTGCCCCCTTTGGACATCCTGCGGCTGCTGGCTGACGCCTTCCGCCCCGCCGCCCGCCGCACCGACCACACCGGCGTCAACGCCCACTGGCGGCAAACCCTGACGCGATTACAGGATGAACCGGCGATGGCCGCCATTGCCCGCGACGCCCTGCTCCGTCATCTGGACGGCGTCAGGCAGGTTCCGCTGTACACGGACTGCGGCGTGCCCGGCAGCGAAGGCTTCTTCACCGCACTGGGCCAACGCCTGGGCTGGAAGCTGCTGCCGCCCGCGCGCCGCCCGCATGACCTGAAGGACCAGTTGATCACCCTCTTCCCGCGAGCGGACGACCCCGACTGGTTGTTGCTGGTCAGCCCCGAACACTGGCAAGCCCTGTTTGATTGGCTGGCCCCGCCGGGAGAGGGCTTGCGCGAGGCGGTGCAGATGCCGCTGCTGGACGCGCTGGCGGTGCTGGCCTGCCGGATTGCCGCCATGGGTCTGGAGCCCGAACTGGTGCAGGTACATCCCGCCATTGAGGAACACGACTCGCCGTTCCTGGCGTTGAACCGGGAGGTCGCCGACTATGTGCGCAGCCATCACGCCACCCCGGAAGAGCCCGGCGTGCCGCCCACCGACGAAAAGCACCTGCCCGTGCTGGTGCAACAATGCCGGGACGTACTGCTGTGCGTGCGCCGCAACATCGGCCGCAGCGGCGTCAGCATCGGCCTGACCTATCTGCTGGAACGGCTGGAACAGCACCTGCAACGGCTGGACGAGGTGCTGGCCCTGCTCACCGGCGACCGCGCCGCCGTCGGGGCCGCCATGGGCCGCTTGTTGCCGTGCTGGGTGCAGGCCGAGACCCGGCGCGGCAGCGTGCGGGCGCTGGCGGCGGCCAATACCCGCCTGCTGGCGCTGCGGGTCACCGAACATGCCGGGGAAACCGGCGACCATTATGTGACCACCGACCGCGACGGTTTCTTCCGCATGCTGCGCTCGGCAATGGGCGCTGGGCTGATCGTTGGCTTCATGGCGTTGCTGAAGGTGCTGGCGACCGGCGTCAACGGCTCGCTGTTCGGCCACGCCCTGCTTTACAGCCTCAACTACGCGCTGGGCTTCATGCTGATCCACCTGCTGCACTGCACCATTGCCACCAAGCAACCGGCCATGACCGCGGCCCGCCTGGCCGCCACGCTCGACCGCCCGGTCAGGGGCCGGCACAACCTGCAAGAACTGGCGGAATTGACGGTAAACATTTTCCGCACCCAGTTCATTGCTGTGGCGGGCAACGTGCTGGTGGCCTTCCCCGTGGCGGCGGCGCTGGCCTGGTGGTGGCTGCAGGGCGGGGAGCCGCTGACCACGCCCGCCAAGGCGCAGGCGCTGCTGGCCGATCTGGACCCCTTCCGCAGCCTGGCGCTGTTCCATGCCGCCATTGCCGGGATATGCCTGTTTCTGGCCGGGCTGATTTCCGGCTACTACGACAACCGCGCCGTGTACCGGCAACTGGCGGCGCGCATTGAACAACACCCCGGCCTGCAATGGTTGTCCGGCCAGCGGCGGCAACGGCTGGGGCGGTATCTGGAACAGAATCTGGGCGCGCTGGCGGGCAACTTCTACTTCGGCCTGATGCTGGGCAGTATCGGCACGCTGGGCATCATTTTCGGGTTACCGGTGGATATCCGCCATGTCACCTTTTCCACCGCCAACCTGGCCTTTGCCGCGTGGACACCGGGCCTCGGCGTGCCGTTGCCGGTGTTCCTGACCTGTCTGCTGGGCGTGGGACTGATCGGCGTTGTCAACGTGCTGGTCAGTTTCAGCCTGGCGCTGCTGGTGGCCATGCGCGCGCGCGGTGTGCGGTTTCGCGAGTGGGGTGCGCTGGCGCGGTTGCTGTGGCAGCGGCTGGCCTGCCGGCCGCGTGATTTTTTCTGGCCGCCCTCGGAATAGAGCGCGTCAGAGGTAAGCCGCGCAGACCAGCGCGCCGTGACCGGCGGTCAGGCCCAGCTTGCGCGTCAGCACTTCCAGCGTATCCCGGTCCTCGGTGCGGGCAATGACGGCGCAGAAGGTATCTTCGCCGGTTTCCCACTGCCAGAGGTCATAGCCGTAATCGACCAGCATCGCCTGGATCTTGGCGAAGAAGTCATCCGGCTCATCCAGATCGAAATTGTCCTCGTCGGCGTCATCCAGATCGCTGAGGATGCCGCGCCCCGCCGCCATCTCCTTCAGGTATTCCAGCAGGAAACCCAACTGGTTGTAATCGGCGAACGGCGCCAGGTCGCCCATGGCGTGGCGCAGGGCGGTGGGCAGGTCGGGGGCTTCCTCGGTCAGCACATCGGCCACGGCGGCTTCGGCCTTGGCGGG
>DASUIL010000234.1:0-2897 GCA_036273075.1 Fluviicoccus sp.
GGCATAGGCGCCCCGCGGCACCATGGCGCCGATGGTGGGCACTCGGGCTTCGTGCCAGCCGATGCCGGTGTTGAGGATCGTCGCTCCCGCGGCTTCCACGGCCTTCGCCAGCTGCACGACCTCCTCCCAGGTGCTGCCCTCGGGCACCAGGTCCAGCATGGAGAGGCGGAAGATGACGATGAAATCGGGGCCCACGGCCGCGCGCACCGCCTTCACTACCTCCACCGGAAAGCGCATGCGGTTCTCGTAGCTGCCGCCCCAGGCGTCGGTGCGGTGGTTGGTGTGCGCGGCGATGAACTGGTTAATCAGGTAGCCTTCGGAACCCATGATTTCCACGCCGTCATAACCGGCCTTCTGCGCCAGCGCCGCGCAGTGGGCGAAGTCGTCGATGGTCTGGAGGATCTCGTCGTGGCTGAGTTCGCGCGGCGGGAAGGGGTTGATCGGCGCGCGGATGGCGCTGGGGGCCACCGAGGTCATCTGGAAGGAATAACGGCCGGTGTGCAGGATCTGCATGGCGATCTTGCCGCCCTCGCGGTGCACGGCCTCGGTGATGACGCGGTGTTCTTCCGCCTCGTGCGCGGTGGTCAGCTTGCTGCCGCCGCCCACCACCGCGCCTTCCGGATTCGGGGCAATGCCGCCGGTGACGATCAGGCCGACGCCGCCGCGCGCCCGCTCGGCATAGAAGGCGGCCATGCGCTCGAAACCGTGTTCGATTTCTTCCAGCCCCAGGTGCATGGAGCCCATCAGCAGGCGGTTGCGCAGGGTGGTGAAGCCCAGGTCGAGGGGTTGAAGCAGGTGCGGGTAGGCGGTCATGGCGTGTCTCCGGACAATTATGCAACCAGTTGCATATATTTGTACGGCAATCCCGGTTAGTATGCAACCAGTTGCATAACTAATTTCCATGACCCGTTGTTCACGTTTGCAGGCGCCGCCATGTCCTTGCCTCACGCCCTGATGACCTCGCTGCTGGAGAAGTCCTGTTCCGGCTATGACCTGGCGCGCCGCTTTGAAAAGTCGATCGGCTATTTCTGGCGGGCCAGCCATCAGCAGATTTACCGGGAACTGGGACGGATGGAGGAAGCGGGGTGGATTCGGTCGGAAGCGGCGGAGGATGCGGGCAAGTCGCGCAAGCGGGTGTACGAGGTGCTGCCTGCCGGGCAGGAGGAACTGAAGCGCTGGGCGCTGGAGCCGGTGGACCCGCCGTCGCCGCGCGATGAATTCTTCGTGAAGCTGCGGACGGATGCGGTGATGGGGCCGCTGGGGCTGGAGGAGGAGATTGAACGGCGGATGGGACTGCACAAGTTAAGGCTGGCGGCGTATCGGGCGATTGAGGCAAGGGATTTCAAGGGGAAGGAGCTGTCGCGGTTGGGGGAGATTCAGTATCTGATTTTAAGGGCGGGGATTATGCAGGAGGAGGGGTTGATCCGGTGGTCGGAGGAGGCGTTGGGGGTATTGGGGAGGGTGAATGCCGGTTAATCCGGAGCATCACGCCCGTAAGCTCGAAGCCAGAGATATACCCCAATCAACATGGTTATCAGGATAGGGCCGCCAAGAAACAGGATGGCCATGATAATCAGCCATCCGCCAAGCGTTAATGCAGGATCGATCCTTGTGAGTCCTGCAAGGATCAGGATCAGCAGCGCCAGCAATGCAGGGGGCCAAATGATCAATTTAACTGCGCGATCCTTTTCCTGAAGTGCTGTTCTTTCTGCCATGCTAGCCTCGATTCCGGCAAGTTCCTGCAATTTACCATAGCTGTTTCGTAGGGTGGGTCGAGACCCACCATCGGTCTCCGGTCGAAGGCTTGCCGGTGGGTCTTGACCCACCCTACAAGTGAAACCTTGTTCCGTCCACCGCCGCAACCCCCCAGCCCTGCGGGCAGCCCCCCTGTTCCACAGGAGGGCGTAAAGGCGGGTGGCAGTTTCGCATGCCTGATAACTCTGCCGGTTACCCCTATTACGGAATGGGTGTGGTCGCAGAGCGCCAACAGCGGGCATAATCGACGCTTTCCCATCCTCCACCGGAGCCACCCCATGACCCAGGAAATCGGTTTTGCCGGGCAGCTGTACCCCGAGCAGATGCAGGAAGTCGCCGCGCGCGGCTTCAAGTCCGTGATCAACAACCGCCCCGACTTCGAGGAGGGCCCGCAGCAGCCCACCGCCGCGCAGGTGCAGGCCGCCGCCGAGGCGCTGGGCCTGGTCTACATCCACCAGCCGGTCATCAGCGGCCAGATCACCCAGGATAACGTCGAGCAGTTCGCCGCCCACATCAACAGCCTGCCCAAGCCGGTGCTGGCCTTCTGCCGCACCGGCAACCGATGCAACAACCTGTTCCAGCTGGCCAAGCAGATGGATCTGCTGGACGACTGATTCTCCCCACCCCCCGGCGGCGGAACACCCCGCCGGTGCCGTCGCTGCCCCGCCATTGCCTGAATCCACGCTGTCCCGTCGAGCCTGAACCGTTCCGCAATCCTCCCGTCTGACCGCCGCCAGCCTGTCCGCGCCGCCGTGTTCCATTCGTCGTTCAGGGGCACATTCCGTCACTTTGTCGTCTTTTCATTAGACGCTAAAAGATGTAGAGAGTAATTAGCTTTCTAAGGTCTAAGACCACCCTTACCGCGCCGATCCCCGGTTGGCGCGCAATAACAAAGACGAGCTGACAATGAAAAAAATACTGGCGGGAATACTGTTGTTTACCAGTCTTCCCCTGACGGCCCAGGCCGCCCGGGATGATCTGGATGAACTGCGCGACAACGGCGTGAACAAGAACGAAGGGCGCTTGTCGAAGCATGACAAGATGCGCGACATCAAGGTCTATGTGAAAAACGACGAGGGCAAGAACATCCGTTCGTTCAAGGTGGAGGCCATGTTCAACTACCCGGTTGAAGACCTGGCGCG
>DASUIL010000235.1:0-12237 GCA_036273075.1 Fluviicoccus sp.
CATGAAGGCAGCCACGGCCAGACTTCAGACCACGGCATGATCACCCGCGATAACGTCTGGGGCCGCATAGATCAGGACGCGTTGCGCCGCGACTTCAGCATTAACGCACTGTACTACCAGCCATTGACCGGCGAAATCCTCGACTTCGCCGACGGCATGAAGGACGTACGCGCCAAGAAACTGCGCATGATCGGCGACGCTGCCGTGCGTTACCGAGAAGATCCGGTGCGCATGCTGCGCGCGCTTCGTTTCGCCGCCAAACTGGGCTTCTCGCTGGAAAAGGGCACCGCCGCGCCCATCCGCAGCCTGGCCTACCTGCTCGGCAGCATTTCCCACCACCGTCTGTACGATGAAAGCCTGAAGCTGTTCAGCTGCGGCCATCTGGATGTACTGCTGCCCGGCCTGCAATTCTCCGGATTGCTGTCGCAACTGTTTCCGCACATTCGCGAAAGCGGCCACCTGCCCGCGCTGGTGACGCTGGCCGCGCGCAATACTGACGAACGCCTGCGTCAGGGCAAGACCGTCAACCCCGCCTTCTTTTATGCCGTGCTGCTGTGGGACTTGCAACAGAACATCCTGCAACAACAACTGGATGCCGGGGAACCGCTGCTTGCCGCCTACCAGCAGGCCGCCATCCAGGCGCTGGGCCAACAATATCAGCGCACCGCCATCCCCAAGCACGCCAGCCAGACGGTGCGGGAAATCTGGGAAATGCAGCCTCGCCTGCAACGGCCAAAATCACGGCAGGTGCCGGAGCTGCTGGCCAGTCCCCGTTTCCGCGCCGCCTTCGACTTCCTGCTGCTGCGCGAGCAGACCGGCGACAAAAGCACCAACGGCATGGCCGTCTGGTGGGAGGAGTACCAGACCGCCCACGACGACCATCGCGAACAGATGCTGCGCCAGCTGGACCGTCCCGCCTCCAGCAAGCGCAAGCCCGGCAAGAAGCAACCGGCGCACGCCGCCGCCCAAGCCGCTCCGGAATCCGGCGAGGCATGACATTCACGGCTTTCATCGGCCTGGGCGCCAATCTGGGCCACCCCCGTGAGCAACTGATCGAAGCCATGCAGTGCCTGATCGCCCTGCCCGGCACGCGCCTGACCGGGGTTTCCCGCCTTTACGGCAGCGCGCCCGTCGGCCCGCAGGACCAGCCGGATTATGTCAATGCCGTTGCCCGCCTCGGAACCGGACTGACGCCGCACCGGCTGCTGGCTGAACTGCAAGCCATTGAAAACAACGCCGGGCGCATCCGCGAACGGCACTGGGGTCCGCGCACGCTGGATCTCGACCTGCTGCTCTATGCAGCCGATGAAATTCATACCGCCAACCTGACCGTTCCGCATCCGGAAATGGTCAACCGCGCCTTTGTCATCGTCCCGCTGCTGGACATCGACCCCGAGGCGGTTTTGCCAAACGGGGTAAAAGCCGCTAGCCTACAGGCCGCCACGCCCGGTCCGGACCTGCATGTCCTGGCCGACTCCGGCTGGTGGCAAACCTGAAATCCGTGAGGTGCCCGCATGCCTGTCTCCCTGACCACCCTGCGTGACCTGAAGCAGCGTGGCGAAAAATTCGCCATGATCACCTGCTACGACGCCATCTTCGCCCAAGCCATGAACCATTCCGGCGTGGAATGCCTGCTGATCGGCGACTCGCTGGGCATGGTGCTGCAAGGCCATGATTCCACCCTGCCGGTCAGCATGGCCGACATGGTCTATCACACCCGCTGCGTCGCGCGCGGCAACAGCCAGTCCTTCATCGTCGCCGACATGCCGTTCATGTCCTACGCCACCGTCACCGATGCGCTGAAAAACGCCGGAGACCTGATGCAGGCCGGCGCCCACGCCGTCAAGCTGGAAGGCGGCGGCTGGCTGGCCGAGACCGTCACGCAAATGGCGCGCTGCGGCATCCCCGCCTGCGTGCACATGGGGTTGACCCCGCAATCGGTGAACGTATTCGGCGGCTACAAGGTACAGGGCCGCACGGCCGAAGCCGCCGCAAAGATGGTGGAAGACGCCCGGCAGCTGGAACAGGCCGGAGCCGCGCTGCTGCTGCTGGAGTGCGTACCGACCCCTGTGGCAAAACTGGTGACGGAAGCGGTAGGGATTCCGGTAATCGGCATCGGCGCAGGCCCGCACTGCGACGGTCAGGTGCTGGTATTGCATGACCTGCTGGGCATGTACCAGGGCAAACCCGCCCGCTTTGCCAAGAATTATCTTCAGGGCCGCGACTCGGTCAAGGATGCCCTGAGCGCCTATGTCCAGGATGTGAAATCCGGCGCTTACCCCGCCCCCGAGCATGGCTTCAGCCAGTAATCCGGAGATCCGCGCATGAGAACCGAACACACCATCCAGGGGCTGCGCGAGCAACTGCGCCAGGCCCGCCGCGACGGCAAGACCATCGGCTTCGTGCCGACCATGGGCAACCTGCACGCCGGTCATATTTCGCTGGTGGAACGCGCCAAGGCGCAGTGCGATATCGTCGTCGCCAGCATTTTCGTCAATCCGACCCAGTTTGGCGCGAACGAAGACTTCGGCACCTATCCGCGCACGCTGGAAGCCGACAGCCAACTGCTTGCCGCCGCGCAGTGCGATTTCCTGTTCGCCCCCGCCGCCAGTGAAATGTACGCCAATGGCCTCAACCAGAGCACGATTGTTCATGTCGCCGAACTGGGCAAGGAACTGTGCGGCGCGCACCGTCCAGGCCATTTTGACGGCGTCAGCAGCGTGGTCAGCAAGCTGTTCAACATCGTACAGCCGGATACCGCCTTTTTCGGCGAGAAGGACTTCCAGCAGCTGGCGATCATCCGCCGCATGACGCAGGAGCTGAATTTCCCGATCACGATTGCGGGTGTACCCACCGCGCGCGCCGAGGACGGGTTGGCGCTGAGCTCGCGCAACGGCTATCTCAGCGACAGCGAACGCAAGCAGGCGCCGATGCTGTACCGGATGCTCTGCCAGCTGCGCGACGCCATCAGCTACGGCCAGCGCGACTACACCATGCTGACCGACGCTGCCTGCCTGCACTTGCAAAAATCGGGATTTGAGCCAGACTATGTATCGGTTCGTCGTGCGTCCGACCTGCTGCCCGCCACTGCGGAAGACACCGCGCTGGTGATCCTGGTCGCCGCCCGTCTAGGGAAGACAAGACTGATCGACAACCTGGCGTTTGACCTTCCGGCAGGTGCCTGAAACACACTTGTTGGACGATATGTATCTTTTTTGGGTTGCGGATGATTGAACCCGAGTAAAGTTTGGGGCAAAATGGCGCGCCATTTCGCCCCTGAAATGGGCTTTTGATATGCCCGCGCTACCCCCACCCGGAGGCCACCGCCATGCAATGCACCATGCTTAAAGCCAAACTGCACCGCGCTTGTGTGACTCATGCCGAACTGGACTATGAAGGCTCCTGCGCCATTGACGGCAACCTGCTCGATCTGGCGGGCATTCTGGAATATGAACAGATCCAGATCTACAACGTCACCAACGGCGAACGTTTCACGACCTACGCCATTCGTGCCGAAGAAGGTTCGCAAATGATTTCGGTGAACGGCGCGGCTGCCCACAAGGCCCGTCCCGGTGATCGTGTCATCATCTGCGCCTACGCCAACTACAACGCCAACGAGCTGATCAATTTCAAGCCGCGTCTGGTGTACTGCAATGCCGACAACACGGTCAGCCACAGCGCCAATGCCATTCCGGTGCAGGTTGCCTGATTAAGCCCCGCAGAATTTCAAAGGCCCGGCCTCTTCAGAAGCCGGGCCTTTTTTATGCGTAAAACACCGCCAGCCAGACGGTAGACCCCTCGGGCAGCGTCCAGTCCACCCGGTGTTTTTCCCCCGGGGCAATGTCCACCCATTCTCCCGGTCGCAAATGTACGACCCGGTCACCGTCCTGAAAGCGTAACCGGGCTTCCCCGCTCACCACCATCACCCACTCGGCTTCCGCCTGCTCGTACCAGAAGCCCGCTGGCGAAGGACAGAAACCGTTAGAGACAATCCGTTCGACCCGGACACCCGGTCTGTTCACCAGAGACTGAAATGACTCTCCTTCCGAATTACCGGCGTGCTCCAGCAGATTGCCAACCCGCATTTACAGCCTCCCGGTCATGACCCGGATAATGTGGTAATGGTCTTCGAACATCCGCTCCGGAGTTACCTCAGACAGCGGCACCCAGAACGCCGCGCGAGCATCATCGGCCGCATTGACAGCCGGTAACTGCGCCATATCGGGCAAGGCATAGTAAAAGGCATGGGTGATGGTGCGCCCGCGCACCGAGCGGTAAGGGTCATCGAAGGCCTGAACCCCGGCCAATGAAGTCTTCAACAGTTCCCGCGATACTTCCAGACAGGTCTCTTCGTTCAACTCGCGCAGCGAGGCGGACTGCAGGGTTTCGTCCTGATCAAGAAAGCCGCCGGGCAACGCCCACTGACCCACGCCGGGACGCCCGCCGCGCTCAATCATCAGGATATGATCATTGCACACCACCACCGCATCCACCGTCACAAAGACCGGCGGATACGGGGCCTTGTTCCACGCGGCCTTGTACTCGCGGACAAACCGCGCCTCCGCCTGCAATTCCGACCAGTGTTCCGTCTGACGGAAATCGTGCAGGAAACGGATGGCGCCTTCCGGGAACCGGGTTTCATCCACCGCATCGCCCAGCAGGTAAGCCGTCCGCAACGGCGTCGCGGAGATAGCGTCGATGTTGTCCACCGGCACGCTGCCCCAACCGGGAAAGAGGCTCAGGTAATAGGTGGTGTCATCCTTGTCATGACCGATCAGCCCGACGCGGCTGTCCGGCCCTTGCGCCGAACCTTCCACGACCACGGCCACCGCCGCGCGCACATCCGCCACCCAGCGTTCGTCATCATAGAGGCTGTCGCGCAGGGGTTGCAGATGCACCCGCTCCTGCTCGTCTTCTGTCAGGCAGGCGCGGATCATCGCCATGCGCTCATCGACCGTGAAGGGATTGCGCAGGTTGCGCGACTGACCGGCCGACCCGACCAGCACGATCACCTCGCGGGCCTGTCGCAAGGCTTCGCGGATCACGGCCAGATGGGCAACATGGAAGGGCTGGAAACGGCCGATGAATACCAGGAAATCGTACACAACCTTCTCCTTCCGGAAATGAAAACGGCGCTGCCGAAGAGCGCCGGTATGGTTCTGCCGGGACGCCGCTGCCGGATCGGCTTTGCCACGGGTTCAGAACGGAATCTTGCCCGTCAGCATGTCCTTGTACATCACCCAGTCGCCCATGAAGCTGTAGACCGGATACTTGAAGGTGGCGGGCTTGTTGTGCTCGAAGAAGAAATGGCCGACCCAGGCACAGCCGTAACCGGCGGCAATCCCGGCGGCGATATAGCGCTTCTTGCCGGTCAGCATCGCCGCGCCCAGCCCCGCCAGGCCCAGCGTGCTGCCGACAAAATGCAGGCGGCGGCAGGTGCGGTTCTCGTGCTGGCTGAGGTAAAAGGGGTAAAATTCCTCGAAGCTGTTGAAAACCTCAGGGAAATCCTCGTTCGAGGCGGCGTCGGACACCATCAGTTCGGCGGGATACGCGTGGGAAGTCATGGCCATCTCCTTTTTTGTTTTATGGCGGCAATTCCGCTAGCATAGCAGGCTATTTCCGTCTGTCCATGCTGCCCTGAAACCATGCGAATCGCTTTGTTGTTGCTGTCCCTGGGACTGCTCTCCGCCTGCGGCCAGAAAGGGGCGCTTTACCTGCCCGAAAAGCCCGCCCAGGCTCCCGTGCAACCGACGTCCCAACCCTGATTATCCGAGTACGCCATGACCGCCTTTACCTACCGCACCGGCACCCTCTTTGTCGAAAACCTGCCGCTGCAAGAGCTTGCCCAGCGCTTCGGCACGCCGCTGTATGTCTATTCCCGCGCCCAGCTGGAAGCCCATTACCGCGCTTTTGATGACGCCTTCGCCGACATCCCGCATCAGGTCTGCTACGCCGTCAAGGCCAACTCCAACATCGGCGTGCTGAACGTGCTGGCGCGTCTGGGGAGCGGTTTCGACATCGTTTCCGGCGGCGAACTGGCGCGGGTGCTGGCGGCGGGCGGTGACCCGGCCAAGGTGGTTTTCTCCGGCCTCGGCAAGCAAGAAGCGGAAATCGAGGATGCACTGAAGGCGGGCATTGCCTGCTTCAACGTCGAATCCGATGCCGAACTGGACCGCATCAGCGCCGTGGCCTCCCGGTTGGGCCTGACCGCGCCGGTGTCGCTGCGCGTCAACCCCGATGTCGACGCGGGCACCCACCCCTATATTTCTACCGGACTGAAGGAAAACAAGTTCGGCATCGCCATTGAAGACGCCATCCGCGTCTATCAGCGCGCGGCGCTGCTGCCCGGCCTGAAGATTGTCGGCATCGACTGCCACATCGGCTCGCAGCTGACCACCACCCTGCCCTTTGCCGACGCGCTGGACCGCGTGCTGGCCATGATCGACCAGCTGGCTGAACACGGCATCACGCTGGAACATCTGGATATCGGCGGCGGGCTGGGCGTGCGCTATCGCGACGAAGTGCCGCCGACCCCGGCCGAATACGCCGCCGCGCTGCTGCCTCGCCTGAAAACCCGCAACCTGAAGATCTACATGGAGCCGGGCCGCGCCATCGCCGCCAACGCCGGGGTGCTGCTGACCCGCGTCGAGTTCCTGAAGCCCTCCGCGCACAAGAACTTCGCCGTGGTCGACGCCGCCATGAACGACCTGATCCGTCCCTCGCTTTACAGCGCCTGGATGGACATTGTCGCTGTCACCCCGCGCGACGCCGAACGCATTCCCTATGACGTCGTCGGCCCGGTCTGCGAGACCGGCGATTTCCTGGGCAAGGAGCGCAAGCTGGCGCTGGAGCCGGGCGACCTGCTGTCGGTGATGGGCGCCGGGGCGTACGGCTTCGTGATGAGCTCGAATTACAACACGCGCGGCCGCGCGGCGGAGATTCTGGTGGACGGCAACCATGCCTACACTGTTCGCCGCCGGGAAACACTGGCGGACTTGCTGGCACTTGAATCCGTGCTGCCTTAAGGCCAATATAGCCGCAACGTCAAGTATTTACAGAGAGTGCCTTTATGCGTCTGGAATTTACCAAGATGCATGGCCTCGGCAACGATTTTGTGGTGATCGACCTGGTCACCCAGCGAATCCGTCTGGAAGCACCGCAAATCAGACAGATTGCCGACCGCCATTTCGGCGTGGGCTTCGATCAGCTATTGATCGTGGAACCGCCAACGCGTCCCGATGTGGACTTCAAATACCGCATCTTCAACGCCGACGGATCGGAAGTTCAGCAATGCGGCAACGGCGCGCGCTGCTTCGCCCGTTTTGTGCGCGAACGCCGCCTGACCCGCAAGAACAAGCTGGTGGTGGAAACCGCCAGCGGCATCATCGAGCTGTTCGTTAACGCCAACGGCTGGGTGCGCGTCAACATGGGCGCTCCCCGGCTGGAACCGGCGGAAATTCCGTTCAAGGCCGACCTGCACTGCCAGACCTACGATATCGAGGTCGGCGGCCGCACTCTGGAAATCGGCGCGGTCAGCATGGGCAACCCCCATGCCGTGCTGCTGGTCGACAATGTCGAGACCGCGCCGGTGGAAACCGTCGGCCCGCTGCTGGAAAGCCATCTGCGCTTCCCCGAGCGGGTCAATGTCGGCTTCATGCAGGTGGTCGACCGCCAGAACATCAACCTGCGCGTCTACGAGCGCGGTGCGGGCGAAACACTGGCCTGCGGCACCGGCGCCTGCGCGGCGGTGGTTTCCGGCATCCTGCGCGGATTGCTGGATGAGCGCGTGCGCGTGAAGCTGCCCGGCGGTGAACTGGACATCCGCTGGCAGGGTCAGGGAGAACCGGTGTGGATGACCGGCCCCACCGCGCGTGTCTTTGACGGTGTGCTGCGCCTCTATGAGTGGCGCTAGGGACGTTTCCAGTCTGGAAGCGCCGGTAGAGGCTTGGCTGCGCGTCTTGCAGACGCGTCAGGTTTCCACGCACACGCTGGCGGCTTATCGCCGCGACATCATCAAGGTCCAGCGCTTCCTGACGGAAAGCGGCTGCACCGACTGGGCCGAACTGGACCGCGACCGCCTGACACGCTTCATCAGCCCCCTGCTCGGCACCAACGCCCTGCTGCCCGCCAGCGTGCAGCGGTTGTTGTCGAGCCTGCGCAGCTTTTACGACTGGCTGAACGCTCAGGGACTGGTCAGCCACAATCCCGCGCGCACGTTCAGCATCAAGCGGCCGCCGCGCGAATTGCCGCATGTGATGGAAAGCGACCTCATCAATGCCCTGCTGGATGCCCCCGCGCCCGAAGAGCCTGAAGCCTCCCGCCGCTGGAAGCGCGATCGCGCCGTCATGGAACTGCTCTATTCCAGCGGCCTGCGGGTCTCGGAACTCAGCCATGTGCGGTTTGAGGATTATGACGCGTCGGGCGGATTGGTCACCGTGCTCGGCAAGGGTCGCAAGACGCGGGTGGTGCCGGTCGGCCGCAAGGCCCGTGAGGCGATTGCTGACTGGCTGCCGGTGCGGGCGCATTATGCCCGTCCGGACAGCGAGCGATGGCTGTTCCTGAACACCCGCGGCGACCGCCTGGGCGAGCGCAGCATCCAGCGCGCGCTGGAGGAACAGGCCCTGCGCGCGGGAATTCCACAGCACCTGCATCCGCACCTGTTGCGGCACTGTTTTGCTTCACACCTGCTGGAGTCATCGCAGGATTTGCGGGCGGTACAGGAATTGCTGGGACATGCCAGCATCAGTACCACCCAGATTTACACCCACCTCGACTTCGGACATTTGTCGCGCGTGTATGACCAGGCCCATCCCCGAGCCCGAAAACAATGATCAAGCTGCTGACTTTCGACCTCGACAACACTCTTTGGTCGGTCGACCCCATCATCATCCGCGCGGAAAACGCGATGATGGAATGGTTGTATGAACACTACCCCGAACTGCGATTCCGCATCAGCCTGGTGCAGTTCGAGCAATACAAGAACAGGATCGCCAACGAACACCCCGAAATCAGCCACGACCTGACCGAGCTGCGCCTCACCACGCTGCGTCAGGTGCTGGAAGGCCACGTCAAGGGCGACATCCCCGGCATCGTCAAGAAGGCCTACGAGGTTTTCCACGAGCAGCGCAACATCGTGCAGTATTTTCCCTATGCCCGCGAAGTGGTGGAAGATCTGTCGAAGGACTATGCGCTATATGCGCTCAGCAATGGCAATGCCGATATTCACAAGGTCGGCATCGGCCACCTCTTTGAAGAACACTATTCGGCCGGATCGGTCGGCTTCGCCAAACCGCATCCGGCCATGTTCGAGCGCGCGCTGCAGCACGCGGGCGCCAAACCGCACGAAGCCATCCATATCGGCGATCATCCCATCCAGGATGTGCAGGCGGCGCAGGAAGTCGGCATGAAGACCGTCTGGGTCAACTGGTTCAATCATCCTTGGCCGCTGACCAATCCGCCGGACGGCATCATCAGTCATTTTGAAGATCTGCCGCAGGTGATTGCCAAGATCAACGCGTCCAGGAATAACCGGTGAAAATCTGGGTGGATGCGGACGCCTGTCCGCTGGTAGTCAAGGAAGTACTGTTCCGTGCTGCGGAACGGCTGCAAATTCCCTGCACATTGGTGGCGAACCAGTGGATTCGCACCCCGCCATCGAAAGTGATCCGCGCCATTCAGGTGGAAGCCGGTTTCGATGTCGCGGACAACCGTATTGTGCAGGAATGCAGTGCCGGGGATCTGGTGATTACCGCCGACATTCCGCTGGCGGCGGGCGTGGTGGCGAAAAAGGCGTTTGCGCTGAATCCACGCGGCGAGTTCTATACGCCGGAGAGCATCGGCAACCGGTTAATGATGCGCAACCTGATGACGGAACTGCGGGAAACCGGGCAAGTGCAAAGCTATACAGCGGGTTATAGCCCTAAGGACAAGCAGGCCTTTTCCAACCAGCTGGACCGCTTTCTGGCCAGGCACTGGAAAAAACCGGCGGAACCGGAAACTCCCTGACCGGAGCAGGCTTCATCGGATCATGAAAAAAGCAGCCTGGGCTGCCTTTTTTCATGAAGTCCTCAGATGGGCTTCGACCCGTAACTGCTCACCGGCTTGCGGGGCGGATCGGCGGTTTCATCGGCGGGGACTTCGACAATCTTGCCGCCGCGCGACAGGAAGCGCTCCATTTCCTCTTCCAGCTGGCGGCGCAGGGCCTCCTTGCTGGATACCGTCAGCGACTCCGCCTCGGCGACATCACTCAGCGCGCCATCGCTGGCCGGGGCCGCCCCTTCCGCAGGAGCCTCAGCCGGTTCATCGCCGGTATCCGGCTCGTCATCCACCGGATCAGCGGTTTCATCAAACTCATCATCAAAATCGCTGTTAGACATAAAAACCTCGACTGAACAAATACCTGAGGAAGATTCTTACGATTTTACGCGGGAATTACCAGCCTTGAGCTAGGCGGCGTTACATGGTAAGGCAACCGGCTGTTGCCTACCTTTTTAGTCACTGACGCCGAAAAATCAAGCGCTCGCCCGATAAACGCCGGGATTCCCGGGACAGGCCATCGCCAGTGCGGGCAAATCACCTTCCAGTCCCAACGCCTGGCGCTCAAAGAAAGCTTTCAGCGGCAGGAAACGGTTGACCATATCCACACCGTCATTGCGCAACTGGATCAGCCATGGCCAGTGCGCGGCGTAGACCCGCTCCAACCCGGTCATGCTGTGCATGATCAGGGCGTTGTGGCCGCGGCGGCGACGCGAATAGCGTCCCAGCACGGCCTCGTGTCCCGGCGACAGGCGGCGGTCCAGTCCGCGCCCGATTTCCTCGGCCAGTACGGCGGCGTCTAGAAAACCCAGGTTGACGCCCTGCCCGGCCAGGGGATGGATGTTATGCGCGGCGTCGCCTATCAAGGCGAGGCCAGGCAAGGTATAGCGCTCGGCATGACGCGCCACCAGCGGAAAGGCAAAGCGGCGATCGGCCCATTCCACGGTTCCCAACGAATCCCCGAATGCGGTGGTCAGCTCCCGGCAGAAGGCCTCATCTTCCAGCTTGAGGATGGCGTCAGCACGCTCGTGGGTCGCCGACCAGACAATAGAGCAGAGATGAGGATCGGGGAGCGGCAGGAAAGCCAGCGGGCCGGTCTTGAGGAATATCTGTCGCGCGGTGGCGTCATGCGGACGCGACGTGCGCACCGTGCAGACAATCGCCTTCTGATGGTAGTCCCAGACATCCATCGACAGCGGCGCCAGCCGCCTGACCGCCGACTGCGCGCCATCCGCCCCCACCACCAAGCCGGTTTCAATGACTTCACCGGAGTCCAATTGTACCCGCCAATGCGAACTGTAACGTTCCAGACCGGTCACCCTCGCCGGAGCCAACAGGCGGACGAGCGGACCTTCCTGTGCCGCCGTGGTCAGCGCCCACTGCATCAGCCGGTTTTCCACCAGGCAACCCAGGTGGCTTTCCCCGATATCGGCAGCGGAAAACGCCAGCTCCGCGCGCCCTTCCTCCTCGCGCACTTCCATACGGGTATAGGGGGAATGACGGACAGACGTGATCTTCTCCCAGGCACCGACATGCCGGAACATGTTTTCGGAAGCGCGGGAAATGGCGGAAACGCGGGGTTCATAGGGGTCTTGCGGAGACGGCGGCGTCACAACGGCCGTGTCGATCAGCAGAATATCCAGGTCCCGGTCCTTGAGGGCGGCTGCCAGCAGGCTGCCCACCATGCCCGCCCCGACAATCACGATATCAGCTTTCACTCGCCCTTCCCGTCTGTTGTGGAAATGCCGTCGGGTCAGCCCCGCATTACCTGTTCAATATCGGCCACATGCTTCGGCGCAGCCAGCGTCAGGATTTCATGGCCCTGGCGCGTTACGAGGATGTCATCCTCGATGCGCACGCCGATGCCGCGCCAGCGTGGATCCACCGACTCACAATCCGGGGCGATATACAATCCGGGCTCGATGGTCAGCACCATGCCCGGCTCCAGCTGCCGCCATTCCTCGGCAATCTTGTAGTCACCCACGTCATGCACATCCATACCCAGCCAGTGGCCGGTGCGATGCATGAAGAACTCGCGGTACAACGCCTTCTCGATGTTCTCTTCGTAACTGCCCTTCAGCAGCCCGAGGTCCAGCAGACCGCGGGTCAGGATATCCACCACCACTTCATGCGGCTTGTTCCAGTGGTTGTCCGGATGCACGCTTTCAATGGCGGCCTCCTGCGACGCCAGCACCAACTCAT
>DASUIL010000236.1:0-4359 GCA_036273075.1 Fluviicoccus sp.
CCCACACCCCCGGCATGATCCAGATGCACATGCGTGGGAACCACGTACGTCACCTGTTCGGGACGAATCTGGCGTTGCGCCAGCAAATCCATAATGCGCGGTACGCTGTTGTTGGTGCCGGTTTCAATCAGCGCGTATTCATCGCCGCCTTGCACCAGATAGCAGGCCACCAGTTCATCACGCACCATGCCCGACTCAATGCGGGTAATGCCGTGACCAAGGTCGAGGGTGGGTTCGAAAGGCATGTTCGTTCTTCCAAATGGTCATGATAACGTATCCCTTGTTGCCAGACATGCAGCAAGGCAGAATGGGCGAAGCGGTGAACCGGCCTCCGGGAATTCCGGCCAAGGCAACCGGGGCTTGCATGGTGTGCCTTGATCCTCAATTCCCGGTCTACGCCTGCCGCCCTTCCCCCGCTTCCTCGTGCGTCACCCCGTCCCGGATATGGTAAATGCGCTTGAAGGTGGGAATGATCTTCTCGTCATGCGTCACCACTATAATGGCGGTGTTGAAGCGCTGCGCCATGTCATTGAGGATGCGGATCACCGCCATCGCCCGTTCACTGTCCAGCGGCGCGGTCGGTTCATCCGCCAGAATCACCGGCGGCCGGTTGACCAGCCCGCGCGCAATCGCCACCCGCTGCTGTTCCCCGCCGGAAAGTTGCGACGGCATCGCCCCGGCCCGGTGCTGCACATCCAGCGCCGTCAGCAACTCCAGCGCCCGCGCCCGCGCCGCCTTGTTTGCAACGCCCGCCAGCATCGGCAGCAGCGCGACGTTATCGGTGACATCCAGAAACGGGATCAGGTACGGGGCCTGAAAGACAAAACCGATCTTGTCGCGGCGCAACGCCCGCAGGTCACGCACCTTCCAGCCCTGGTCGAAAATAACCTGGTCGCCCAGCACCATGCGCCCGGCGCTGGGGTCAATCACCGCCCCCAGACACTTCAGCAGCGTGCTCTTGCCGGAACCGGAAGGACCGATCAAGCCCACTACCTCACCCGGCGCCACGCGCATGTTGACGCCCTTCAGCGCGTCCACGGCCGTGTCGCCGCTGCCGTAACGCTTGGTCAGCCCTTCAATCAGGATACCGTTGCCGCTCATCTCAACCCCCGATCGCTTCCGCCGGATCGACCCGCAGCGCCATGCGGATGGACACCAGGCTGGCCAGCACGCAAATGACCATCACCACCAGAAAGCCGGTGAGGGAATCCTGCGGCACCAGCAGCACATACTTCGGAAACAGCGGCGCGGCAAAGGTGGCGGTAATCTTGCCGACGACGAAGCCGATGGCCCCCAGCGCCACCGCCTGTTGCAGGATCATGGCCGCGATGGTGCGGTTGCGGGTGCCGATCAGCTTCAGCACCGCGATTTCGCGAATCTTGTCCATGGTGAGCGTGTAGATGATGAAGGCGACAATGGCGGCGCTGACCACGGCCAGGATCACCAGGAACATGCTGATCTGCTTGGCGGAGGTGGCAATCATCTTGCCGACCAGAATCTCCTCCATTTGCGGCCGGGTATAGGCCGTGAGGCGCTGCCAGCGCTGGATGCCGGCGGCGACGGCTTCCGGGGCTTGGCCCGGTTGCAGGCGCATCAGCACGGCATTGACGTAGGTGTTGCTGCTTTGGGAAGAGATCACCGCTTCCAGCAGGCCGGGCACGCCGGGACGGTTGAAAGCCGGGTTGGCCTCGGTGCGCCGCCGCCCTTGCCACACCGCGTCATTGTCCTTGAGGAATTGCGCAGTCTGGGCATCCTTGAGCGGGATGAACACCATCGGGTCACCGCCGGACGACACCATGCGCCGGGTCAGGCCGACCACCGTGTACAGGTTGCGGCGGATGCGGATGCGGTCGCCAATCCGGAAGCCGGTGGCGATGTCCGCCACGGCTTCGTAATGGCTGCGCGTGATGTGCCGTCCGGCCACCAGATACGGCGGGCGGCCCGGGGCGTCCGCCTGTCCGGGGGCAATGCCGACCACCATCGAGCGCACATCGCGGTCGCCCTGCCGCACCTGCATGGTCAGGTAGGTGACATTGGCCGCCTGCGCCACGCCCGGCAGGCCGCGCAGGCTGAGATAGACGTCATCGCGAAGGCTGGAGGATTCGGCATAGGGTCCCAGCGTATCCTGCTGCACCACCCACAGGTCCGCGCCGCTGTTGTCGAGCAGGGCGCGGCCGTCATCGACCATGCCCCGGTACACCCCGGCCATGATCAGCGTCACCCCGATCAGCAAGCCCAGACCGACGCCGGTGAAGACGAATTTGCCCCAGGCGTGGAGGATGTCACGCCCGGCGAGGCTGATCATGGTTTGACTCCGGGAATGCGCGCCACGATCTGGATGCGGCTTTTGGCCGTCAGCGCCTTGGCGCTGTAAACCACCACCCGGTCACCGCGCACCACGCCGGACAAGGCCTGCACCCGGCCTTCCAGATCACTGACCCCCAGCTTCACCGGGGTGAAGCGTATTGCCCCATCCACTACCTTCCAGACCCCGGTTTCCCCGCCCTCACGCCGCACGGCGGCATTGGGCAGCAGCGGCTTGGCGGCCAGTGACGGCAGGGTCAGGGTGACTTCGGCCAGTTCGCCCAACGGCGGCAAGGGTGCGGGCGGTGTCAGGAACACCACCTTGGCCTGGGTTTCTTCGGTCACGGCATCGGCCATGGGCTCCACCCGCAACACCCGCCCGGCCAGCGTTTGCGCCTGCCGCGAGCGCAACACAATATGCGCGGGCAAGCCGTGCCTCAGCCCGGCGGCATGGCTCTGGTCAAAACGGGCGTTGATCCACAGCGCGGCGGGGTCAATGACTTCGATGACGGTTTGCCCGGCAACCACTGCGGTTCCGGGTTCGGCATACCGCGCCACCACCAGGCCGTCCACCGGCGATGTCCATTGCAGGTTGCGCTGCTGCTGCACCAGTGCGGCGCGGTCGGCCGTCATCCGGTTCAGGTCTTCACGAACGGCGGTCAGCGCGGCTTCGGCAATCCGGGCCTCCTGGCGCTTGGCGGCGAGCATTTCCTCACTGGTCAGCGCCGATCCGAACAACTGTTCGTAGCGCTTCTCCTGACCCTGTGCATACGACAGCCGGGCCTGAGTCTCCCGCAGCTGGGCCTGGGTGCGGCGGAACCCTGCTTCCTGGGCCAAAAGACGTTGCTGCAGGTCCACCGGGTCCATGCCGCCAATCACCTGCCCGGCGCGCACGCGGTCGCCCACATCCACGTCCAGCTGTTGCAGGCGGCCGGCGGCGGTGGGGCCGATCTTGACCGTATGCTGCGACGCAACGACCCCCAGTCCGAACAGGGACGGAGTCATGGCCGCTGTCTCCACCGTGGTCACGGTCACGGCAACCGGGGCCAGCGGCCCGGAGCGCAGGGCGACAAAAATGAAGAGTCCGAGCAGGGGCAACATCACGGCCGCCAGCGCCAGCGCACGTCCGGAGAAGGGAAAGCGTTTCATGCTGCACTCCGGATACCGCGTAAGTAAATGGCGAAGACTTTCGGTGCATCCCGGCCAATGCGCTGCACATCCCCGGCCAGCAATGACTGCATCACCAGCCCCTGCAGCATGCCAATGAACAGGGTGGCGGCCGCATCGACATCCAGGGAATCCGGCAGCTCACCGCACGCTTTGCCACGCTCAATCAGCTTTTGCAGGCGTTCGCCGTATCCGCGTATCAAGCGCAATACCCGGTTTTTGGCGTCAGACGTTTCGGCGTGTTGCAACTCGCCAAAAATCATCCGGGGAACGCCGGGATGTTCCAGCACAAAGCCGGCATGGGCCAGAAACATCGCCTGCAGGGCTGCCAGCGGTGAGTCCAGCCCTTGTGCCGCCTGGTCCAGACGCTTCATCAGGTGTTCCGCCACCCAGTCCATGACCGCCAGCCACAGCTCATCCTTGGTGGGAAAATGCCGGAACAGCGCGCCCTGGGTGAGGCCCATGTGCCGGGCGATGTCGGTGGTGGTGATGGCGGCCGGATTCTTACGGGAAGCCAGTTCAATCACAGTCTGTATGGTCAGGGCGCGCCGGTCTTCGGCCGGGAGATGCCGGACTGAGGTCATGGAGATTCCCGCTAAAGTAAGTAATATATTACTTACTTTAGCAGCTAAGACCCAAAGTGCAAGTTGAAACCCGGAAAAGGCAGAATGACAGCGAAAGTATGACCGGGAGCCGGCCGCCGCTCATAAAAAAGCCGCCCGGCCCCTGATCGGGGCGGGACGGCCAAAGCGGATCCTTGAACGTGGTGGCTACTACTCAGGCCACCGCGTGATACGCCTCCAGATCCAGCTTCTTCGTCCTTAACACATACTCAAAGCTGAACCCCGGCCACATGGTGGAATTCGTGCCGTCAGCATTGAGATACCA
>DASUIL010000237.1:0-8129 GCA_036273075.1 Fluviicoccus sp.
GGCAAGGAATATTCCGCCACCCAGAGCGGCGGCCGCGAAGCCGAGGCTGAAGCCCCCGAATCCGCTGCCTGATAACGGTTGGCGTTTCGTTGAGGAAGGGAGCTAAGTCTCCCTTTCTTCATTAATACTGATTGTAGTCCGGATTGCTCCGGCAACCGGACCGTTTTCCGGATTTTCAAAAGAGGATACGAACATGGCAGAAATTACTGCTTCCCTCGTTAAAGAACTGCGCGACCGTACCGGTCTGGGCATGATGGAATGCAAGAAGGCGCTGACCGAAGCCGGTGGCGACATTGAGCTGGCCATCGACAACATGCGCAAGTCCGGTCAGGCCAAGGCCGCCAAGAAGGCCGGCAACGTGGCTGCCGAAGGTGCCATCCTGTCCGCTACCTCGGCTGACGGCAAGACCGCCCTGCTGCTGGAAGTGAACAGCCAGACCGACTTCGTCGCCAAGGACGCCAACTTCACCACCTTCGCCAAGCAGGTTGCCGAAGTGGCCCTGGCCGCCGGTGAAACCGATGCCGCCAAGATCGCCGGCCTCGCCTATGGCGACGGTCTGACCGTGGAAGAGGCCCGTGTCGCCCTGGTGCAGAAGATCGGCGAAAACATTCAGGTCCGCCGCGCCGTCATCGTGACTGGCGATGTGGTCGGCTCCTATGTGCACGGCATCAAGATCGGTGTCGCCGTGGTCCTGAACGGCGGCAACGCCGATGTGGCCCGTGATGTTGCCATGCACGTGGCTGCCGCCAACCCGGCCGTGGTCAACCCGGCTGATGTGGCCGCCGACGTGCTGGCCCGTGAGAAGGAAATCTATGCTGCCAAGGCCCGTGAATCCGGCAAGCCGGAAAACATCGTCGAGAAGATGATTGAAGGCAGCCTGAAGAAGTACCTGGCCGAAGTCAGCCTGGTGGAGCAAGCCTTCGTGAAGGATCCGGACACCAAGGTCGGCGACTTCGTGAAGAAGGCGGGTGCTTCCATCGTCAGCTTCGTGCGTTTCGAAGTGGGTGAAGGCATCGAGAAGGCCGTGGTTGACTTCGCTGCTGAAGTTGCCGCGCAGGCCGCCGCCGCCGCCAAGTAACCGCTTCGGCGGTTATCGGAAAATGCCCGCCTTGCGCGGGCATTTTTTATGGGGCTCATTAGCGGTTTTTCTTTGCTTTCGCGCCGCACTTCCCTTAAATAGTTGTCAGGTGCCTTACGTACATGACAAGAATAATGGAGGGCCGGATGGGTTTTCCGCGGGTCGCCTGGCTGTTGTGGCTGTTATTGACGCCTTTGGCCGCGTCGGCGTTGACCTTGAGCGCGGCTGAGCGCGAATGGCTGGCGCAGCACCCGGTCATTCGTGTCGGTATCGATCCCGGATGGCCGCCTTATGAGTTCCTCGATGATCAGAATCGCCATCAGGGAATCAGCGCGGATTACCTGAAGCTGGTTTCCGCCCGGCTGGGGGTGCGCTTCGCAGTCGGCCCGCGCCAGCCGTGGTCCAAAACCCAGCTGCAATTGCAGCAAAAGACGCTCGATATTACGCCATCCATCACGGAAACCCCGTCGCGGCGTGACTTCCTGCTGTTCACCCGTCCTTATCTGCGCTTTCCCGTAGTGATCCTGACCCGCACCGAGACCCCGTTTCTGGGGCAGTTGGAAGACCTGAACGGTCAGCGGGTGGGTGTGGAGGCGGACTACTTTACCGATGAAATCCTGAAAACCCGTTACCCCGGCATCAAGCCGGTTCGTTACCGCTTTCTGGATGAGCTGGTGTCGGGCTTGTCGATGGGGGAGGTGGATTATGTGCTTTCCAACCATGCGTCCGCGTCGTGGCTGGTGCAGTCGTTGCATGTGACCGGCATCAAGCTGGCGGCGATCACCCCCTATAATTCCCCCTTGTCGATCGGGGTGCGTGATGATTGGCCGTTGTTGGCCGGTCTGCTTGACCGGGTAATTGCGGAGATTACTCCCGCCGAGCATGCGGCCATTCGTGAAAAGTGGCTGGGCGTTCACAAGCGCGAATTCAGTCTGTTGGATTACTGGCGTTACCGGCCAGGCGCCGTGTTGTCGGGGATGGCGTTTTTCAGCGGCTTGGCGGTGCTGGTTGTGTTTTTGTTTTTCCGGATGCGGTTGCAGCAGCGTCACCGACAGGAGGCGGAAGTCAGGCGGGCGCTGGAGGAAAGCGAGGAGCGTTTCCGCCTGATGATTGAGAATGCGCCCATCGCTTTTGCCATCTTTTCCGGAAAGGAAGGTGAGGTTTCGCTGTTAAACCGTTGTTTCATAAAAATGTTCGGCTATGAGCCGAATGAGCTTCATACCGTTGGGGATTGGTGGGTGCGGGCCTATCCCGATCCGGTGTACCGCGATGCAATCCGGCGTGACTGGTTCGGGCGGCTGTCGGCGGCTCGGCAGGCCGGTCAGGACATGGAGCCGATGGAGGCCCGTGTCGTCTGCCGTAACGGCGATTTTCGTTATGTCCGTTTTCACTCCTTCCTGCTGGGCAAGCTGAACCTGGTCGCCTTTATCGACATTACCCCTGATAAGGAAAACGAAGCCGTTCTCCGGGCGGCCAAGGAAGCGGCGGAAAGCGCCACCCGCGCCAAGAGCGAATTCCTGGCGAACATGAGCCATGAAATCCGCACGCCGATGAACGGGATACTGGGATTGAGCCATTTGCTGGAAATGACGACCCTGGATGAGCAGCAGCGGGATTATCTGACCCGTTTGCAAAACTCGGGAGAGTTGCTGCTGCAGATACTCAACGACATTCTGGATTTGTCCAAGGTCGAGTCCGGCAAGCTGACGCTGGAGGAGGAGCCGTTCCGTCTGGAACAGCTGCTGGAGTCGTTGCGCAACCTGGCGGTTAGCGCCACCCAGGACAAGCCGGTGCAAGTCTGTTTCCTGATTGCCCCGGAAGTGCCTTTTGCCTTGCTTGGGGATGCCTTGCGACTGTTGCAGGTGTTGATGAATCTTCTTGGCAACGCCATCAAATTCACGCCCGAAGGGCGGGTTGACCTGGCTGTCAGTGTCCGGGAGCGGCAAGAGGGTGCCGTTGTCCTGGATTTCGGCGTCAGTGACAACGGTATCGGTATGACACCCGAGCAGCAGTCACGCATCTTCGAGGCCTTCCGCCAGGCGGATGCCTCCATGACCCGACGTTTTGGCGGCACGGGGTTGGGCTTGGCCATCTGTCAGCGTCTGGTCAGTCTCATGGGCGGTGAAATGCAGGTTCGCAGTGCGGTCGGCGCGGGCAGCGCGTTTTCATTCCAGGTCCGGCTGGGAGCTGTTCGGGATGCCGAAAACGATCCTCCGGGTGTCGCCGCCTTGCGAATTTTGCTGGTCACCCGGGATTTGGGCCTGTCCGGTGCTGTGAAGACTCTGGTTGAGCGTTGGGGCTGGCGGCTGGATGTGGCGGGAGATCTGGGGCGTGTTTGCCTGGATATCACGGCCACACCGCCACCTTATGACTGGGTGCTGTTTGACGCGGATCTCCCCGGCGATCAATGTCAGGAGTGCCGCAGGCTGACCGGCGTTTCGCTGCCTCTCGTGGTCTTGCAGTTCCCTTGGCAAGAGCGTCTCAGGCCCGCGGGGCTGCCCGAGGGCGTGCGCACCCTGATCAAACCGGTGACACCGATCAGCCTGAAGGATCTGGCGATCCGGATCCGGGAGGAGGGCGCTGCGGTCGTCCGTCCGCCCATGTCCGCTCCGCTGGCGGGAAAACGGGTGCTGCTGGTGGAGGACAATGCGGTCAACCAGCTGGTGGGGCGGCGCATGCTGGAGAGCCTCGGGGTCCGTGTGGATACCGCTGATGACGGAAAGCAGGCGCTGGATTTACTGGCGGTGAGCGGCATTACTGGTTACGACGCGGTATTCATGGATTTGCAAATGCCGGTGCTGGATGGTCTGGAAGCCACCGCCATGCTGCGCGGGATGTCCGGATTCGAGGGCTTGCCGGTAATCGCGATGACCGCCAATGTCATGCCCTCCGACCGCGAGGCCTGCAGGCTGGCGGGCATGACGGACTTTATCGGCAAGCCCATCCGTCTGGAGGAGCTGACCCGTGTCCTCCTGAAGTGGACCGGGGCCGAAGCCTCCTGAAACGGCCGGAAACAGAAAAAAGCCCCTCCGGCTTTTGACAAGCAGCCTTCGACCCCGTATTATCGCCCGCCTATTATGCCAGTCCTCTCTCTACCTGCTTCAATCGAGCCCTTTAAATGGGCTGACCGAGCTGCCCAAGTGGCAGGCGATGTCCCTTTGGCGTCATTCCCGCGTTTGTGCGAGGGGCTGGCTGATCAGGCGGGCACGGTTCAGGTTGATTGCCGGTTCGAGCGTGACGCCCAGCGCGTGCCTTGGCTGCGCGGAACCCTGACAACCAGCGTGACGCTGACTTGCCAGCGGTGCCTGAAGCCGATGGCCCTGCCGGTCTCGGTGGAGGTGGAGCTGGCGCTGGTACATGATGAGGAAGACGCCGAACGGCTGTCGGACGACGCGGATTATCTGGTCGTATCCGAGCAGGGCCTGATTCTGGCGGAAATCCTGGAAGACGAGTTGTTGCTGGCCATTCCTTATATTCCGTCCCATGAGAGCTGCGAGCTCGAATATCGGAACCCCGAGGAACCCGTCGGTGAAACCCGTCGCGAAAACCCGTTTCAGGTGCTGGCGGCTCTCAAAAAGCCGGCGGCAGACGAATAACCCGTAATCAACAGATGTTGTCTGGAGTCTCAAAATGGCCGTTCAGCAAAACCGTAAAAGCCGCTCGCGTCGCGACATGCGTCGTTCCCATGATGCCCTGACTGCTGCCGCCCTGAGCGTGGACAGCACCACCGGCGAAGTGCATCGTCGTCACCACGTCACCAAGGATGGCGTGTACCGTGGCCGTCAACTCTTCCCCGTGGCTGCCGCCGAAGAGTAATAAACGGCATGGCGATCACGCTAGCCGTTGACGCCATGGGCGGGGACTACGGTCCCCGCGTTACCGTTCCCGCCTCCCTTTCCGTCCTCAAGACCCATCCTGCGCTGAACCTTGTCCTGGTCGGTCAGGAAAACCTCATTCGCCCTCTGCTTGCCCGCCTGACCTCGGAAGAGTCGTCACGTGTCAGTATCCTGCACACCGATGAAGTTGTGCTGATGGATGACAAGGTCGCGGTCGCCCTGCGCAACAAGCGCAATTCCTCGATGCGTCTGGCTATCAATCTCGTTCACGAAGGCAAGGCCGCCGCCTGTGTCAGTGCCGGCAATACCGGGGCCTTGATGGCGGTCAGCCGTTTTGTGCTCAAGACCCACGCCGGGATCGACCGTCCCGCCATCATGACCGCCTTGCCGACCGTGAAGGGGCATTGCCACATGCTGGATCTGGGCGCCAACGTCGATTCCGAGGCCGTGCACCTGCTACAGTTCGCTCAGATGGGCAGTCTGGTGGCTTCCGCGCTGGACGGGATTGACCGCCCCCGGGTCGGGCTGCTGAATATCGGCGAGGAAGAGATCAAGGGCAACGACCTCATCAAGGAGGCCAACGGCCTGCTCAAGGACTCCGGGCTCAACTACATCGGCTATGTTGAGGGCGATGGCGTTTTTGCCGGAGAAGCGGATGTGGTGGTTTGTGACGGCTTTGTCGGCAATATCGCGCTGAAGACTACCGAAGGCGTCGCCCGCATGTTTGGGGCTTTCGTCAAGGAAGAGATCAACCGCAACCTGTTCACCAAGCTGGCTGGGGCTATTGCCATTCCCATTTGGAACGGCCTGCGCCAACGCATGGATCCGGGGCGCTACAACGGCGCCAGTCTGGTCGGCCTGACCGGCATTGTGATCAAGAGCCATGGCAGCGCCGATCAGAAGTCGTTCGCCAACGCCATCCGCGTTGCGCTCAAGGAAGTCGAGAAAGACATTCCTTCCCTGATCGCCGGCCGCCTGCAGCCGGCTGCCGGAGTCTGAGGTGCGTTTCCTGGCGGCGGTGTTGCTGGCCTTGTCCGCGAACATCGCCTGCGCCCTCGACGTTATGACGGAAGCCGATGTCTGCGCCTTCCTGGACGAGCAGACGACGCATGTCATGCGCAAGGAACTTGATCCCCTGATGGCATTGTTCGCGCCGGAATTCCGTCATCTTCTCCCTGCAGAGGGCAAGGAAGTCACCAGGGATGAATACAGCAAGATCCAGAACGCCAACTTCATTGTGGCCAAGTTGATCCTCAATACCATCGAGTTGCGACAGATACAGTTGCGGGAAGACGGCAAGCAGGCCATTATCCGCACCCACAACCGCAGCCGCTATCTGATTCAGGTCAAAGACAAGCAGGACCTGATTGAACAGAATGAAGACCTGATAGGGGAACTGGTGCTGCGCGACGGCCGGATTGTCTATCTGAGTACGGAAAAACTATGACTTCAACACTCACTTTCGTCTTTCCCGGGCAGGGGTCCCAGCACAAGGGCATGCTGTCTGATCTCGCCGCCCGTTTTCCCGTTGTTGCCGATACTTTTGCCGAAGCCTCCGCTGCGGTGGGTTTCGACCTGTGGGACTTGTGCCAGAACGATGAGCAAGCCCTCAATCGCACCGAGAATACCCAGCCTGCGTTGTTGACCGCCAGCATTGCGCTGTGGCGTGTCTGGCAGGCCGAAAAGGGTCCCCGTCCGGCTTTTTTGGCCGGTCACTCCCTGGGTGAGTATTCGGCGCTGGTCGCTTCCGGCGTATTGTCGCTGGCGGATGCCGCGAAGCTGGTGGCCCTGCGCGGCCGCCTGATGCAGGATGCCGTTCCCGCCGGAACAGGAGCCATGGCAGCCATTCTCGGCCTGTCCGATGATGACGTGATTGCCGCTTGTCGCGAAGCATCTGCGACAGGTGTTGCGGAAGCTGTGAACTTCAATTCACCCGCCCAGGTGGTGATTGCCGGCGAGAAGGCCGCCGTGGAAGCCGCCATGAGCCTGGCCAGCGCCAAGGGCGCCAAGCGTGCCCTGATCCTGCCGGTCAGCGTGCCATCACACTGCTCGTTGATGAAGCCCGCCGCTGAAAAACTGGCACTTGCCTTGAAGGATGTTGCCTTTAATACCCCTGCAATACCGGTGGTGCAGAATGTCGCCGCCCGCGTCGAGACAGGTGCGGACGCCATGCGCGAAGCGCTGGTTGCGCAACTCTACAGCCCGGTGCAATGGGTGCGCAGTGTCGAGTGGCTGGCGGCGCAGGGCGTCACCCGCGCGGTCGAGTGCGGCCCCGGCAAGGTGCTGTGCGGCCTGAACAAGCGTATCCACAAGGGGCTGGAATGTGAGTCCCTGGAAAATGAAAGCTCAATGATCGCTGCCTTGGCGCGTTCCGCCTGACTCCGGAGAAAGAAGCATGTCACTGCAAGGAAAAGTCGCGATTGTCACCGGCGCCAGCCGCGGTATCGGCAAGGCTATCGCCAGCAAGCTGGCGGCGCAGGGCGCCATGGTGATCGGCACCGCCACGACCGAGGCCGGAGCCGAGGCCATCAACGCCTGGCTGAGTGGCTCAGGCGGCGCCGGAATGATGCTGAACGTGGCCGAGCCTGGGCAGATCGAATCCTTCATGGAAGCGGTGCAGGCGCGCTTTGGCGCACCGCTGATCCTGGTCAACAATGCTGGCATCACTCGCGACAACCTGCTGCTGCGCATGAAGGACAGCGAGTGGGATGACGTCATCGCCACCAATCTGACCGCCATTTTCCGCCTGTCCAAGGCCTGCCTGAAGGGCATGGGCAAGGCTCGCTGGGGCCGTATCATCAATATCAGTTCCGTGGTCGGCCTGATGGGTAACCCCGGACAAACGAACTACGCCGCCGCCAAGGCCGGGCTGGAGGGTTTCAGCCGTTCGCTGGCGCGCGAGATGGGAAGCCGCAACATCACCGTCAACAGTGTCGCGCCCGGTTTCATCGCGACCGACATGACGCATGCGCTGTCTGAATCCCAGCAGCAAGCCATGCTTTCCCAGATTCCGGCGGGCCGTCTCGGTCAGCCTGAAGACATCGCCGAAGCCGTAGCTTTTCTGGCCGGCGATGCCGCCGCCTACATTACCGGGGTGACTTTACCGGTCAATGGCGGGATGTATATGTAATTCTTTTCATCAATCAGCCCAAAAGGATGTTGCTACCTGAGCACAGCCTTCAATAAACTAGCAGCGCTGTTCGGCGGTACGAACG
>DASUIL010000238.1:0-5160 GCA_036273075.1 Fluviicoccus sp.
GCAGTACCGGTCCACCCCGGCGGGCGGCGGCTGCCCGTCGATGATCGGCCGCATCCTCAGCCACCGCGCGCGCGGCGCCTACCGCGAGGAAGATTTCCTCTACAGCCGCGAATCGTGGAATTTCATTACCGAGCAATACCGGGCCCATTGCACCGATCCCTCCTTCGTCGATTACTTCTGGACGGTGCGCATCATGCACGCGCCGCTGTGGCGGCTGATGGACATTGCCGACAGTTTCATCCCGGTGCGCGCCTACCACACCATCTCCACCGGCTACGCCGGTTTTCTCGGGGCCTTGCTGAAAGTGATGACCGGACGGCCGCTGCTGCTGTCGGAGCACGGCATCTACACCAAGGAACGCAAGATCGACCTGTTCCAGGCGGAATGGATCCGCGACAACCGCGGCGTGCTGGAAAAGGACAGCTCGGAAGTGGCCTACTTCCGCCATCTCTGGGTGCGCTTCTTCGAGGCGCTGGGCCGCGAGTGCTACACCAATGCCGACCGCATCATCAGCCTGTACGAGGCCAACCGCCAGCGCCAGATCCGCGATGGCGCACCCGCCGACCGCACCGAGAACATCCCCAACGGCATCAACCTGCCCGCGCTGCAACGGGCGCGGGCGCGACGGCCCGGCGGCGTGCCGCGCACCGTCTGCCTGATCGGGCGGGTGGTGCCGATCAAGGACGTGAAAACCTTCATCCGCGCCATGCGCACCGTCGCCAACCGCCTGCCCGACGTGCAGGCCTGGATTGCCGGACCTGAGGACGAAGACCCCGCCTACGCCCGCGACTGCCATACGCTGGCGGCCGGGCTGGGGCTCGCTGACACCGTGAAATTCCTGGGTTTCCAGCGCGTCGACGAATTGCTGCCGCAAGTGGGCGTGCTGGCGCTGAGCTCGATTTCCGAGGCGTTGCCGCTGGTGATCCTGGAAGGTTATGCCGCCGGGGTGCCCTGCGTCGCCACCGATGTCGGCTCCTGCCGCCAGCTGGTGGAGGGCCTGGACGGCCCGGACCGGCAGCTGGGCCGCGCCGGACGCGTCGTCGGCATAGCCGACCCGCAGGCGCTGGCCGAGGCGGTGATCGCGCTGCTGGACGATGAAACCGCCTGGCGCGAGGCGCAGGCCGCCGGTATCGCCCGGGTCGAGCGCTACTACACCCAGGACCAGATGTTCGCCGCCTACCGCGAGGTCTACGGCTCCGCCCTCGCCGAATCGCCGCCCCTGTCCCCCGCCCCGGAGAAACGCTGATGGCCGGTATCGGTTTTGAACTGCGCAAGCTGCTGAAGCGCGACAGTCTGCTCGGGGTGATGCAGGCCTACACCTACGCGGGCATCATCAGTTCCGGGCCATGGGTGCTGTCCATCCTCGGCATCCTGGTGATCGGCGTGCTCAGCCTGTCGGTGGTGGTGCCGGATTCGCTGATCACGCAATTCCAGGTCAGCGTCACCTACCTGATCTCGCTCAGCCTGATCCTCACCGGCTTCGTGCAGCTGGCCTTCACCCGCTTCACCGCCGACCGCCTGTTCGAGAAACAGGCCGGGGTGATCCTGCCCAACTTCAACGGCCTGCTGCTGTGGGTGACGCTGACGGCGGGCCTGCTGGCGACACTGGCCATCGTTTTCCTGTTTCCGCAGCAGACGCTGTTGTACCGGCTGCTGATGCTGGCGGGCTTCGTGGTGATGTGCGACATCTGGATCGCCACCATCTTCCTGTCGGGCATGAAACACTACAAGGCCATCGTCAGCCTGTTCGGCATCGGCTACAGCACCACCGTGGTGCTGGCGCTGCTGCTGCGGCCGTTCGGGCTGGAAGGCCTGCTGGGCGGCTTCGTGCTCGGCCAGTTCGTGCTGCTGACCGGCATGGTAATCCTGATCCTGCGCAACTATCCGTCGGACCGCTTCCTGGAATTCCGCTTCTTCGAAAAGCGCTATCTCTATCCGACCCTGGTCGGGGTGGGCTTTTTCTACAACCTCGGCGTGTGGCTGGACAAGTTCATGTTCTGGTTCCACGACCCCACCAGCCACGCGGTGATCGGCCCGCTGCGCGCCTCGGTGATCTATGACATCCCGGTGTTCCTGGCCTACCTGTCGATCATCCCCGGCATGGCGGTGTTCCTGGTGAAGATGGAAACGGACTTTGTGGAGTACTACGACAAATTCTTTGATGCGGTGCGCTCCGGCGGCTCGCTGGAATTCATCGAGGACATGCGCAACGAGATGGTCTACACCGTGCGCCAGGGCATCTACCAGATCATCAAGATCCAGACCATCGCCGCGCTGGGCCTGTTCATTGCCGGGCCGTGGATCCTGGAGCAGCTGCACATTTCGCAACTGTACCTGCCGCTGTTGTTCATCAACCTGATTTCAGCGGGCCTGCAGGTGGTGCTGCTGGGGGTGATCAACGTCTTTTTCTACCTCGACAACCGCTGGATCGTGCTGTTCCTGACCGGGCTGTTCGTGGCGCTGAATGCCGCCTTCACCGCGCTGACGCTGTGGCTGGGCCCGGAGTTCTACGGTTACGGCATTGCGGCGGCGCTGACCGTCACCATCATGATCGGCTTCCGGTTTCTGGACCGGGTGCTGGAGTCACTGGAATACAAGACCTTCATGCTGCAATAATGCGGGCCTCGCAACCCGCTTTTACCGGAGCCGTCATGTCCCGCCTCATCATCAGCACACCCCACGCCCCGGCCGCCATCGGAACCTATTCACAGGCCGTCCGCACCGGCGATACCGTCTATCTCTCGGGCCAGATTGCGCTGGACCCGCAGACCATGCAGCTGCGCGAAGGCATCGAAGCCCAGATCGTGCAGGTGTTCGAGAACCTGAAAGCCGTCTGCGAAGCCTCCGGCGGCGGACTGAAGGACATCGTCAAGCTGAACATCTTCCTGACCGATCTGGGCAACTTCGCGCTGGTCAACGAGATCATGGCGCGCTACTTCGTGCAGCCCTACCCGGCCCGCGCCGCTGTCGGTGTCGCCTCGCTGCCGCGCGGCGCGCTGGTGGAAATGGACGGCGTGGTGGTGTTGGGCGCTTAAGCCCCGGCCGCCGCCAACGGCGCGTAACCGTCGCGATAGTCCGGGTACTGCGGCGCAAAGCCCAAGGCCCGTATCCGGCGGTTACTGATCCGCCGCCCCTGCCCGCCGTCACCGGACGGGTGGCGCGGCAACGGCGGCAGTCCCTGTCGCTCCGCCAGCCAGTCCAGCACGTCCGCCTGCAATACCGGCCGGTTGTCCACCCCCAGATAAAGATCGTCGAGCGCTTGCCCCGCCCCATCGCGTTCCAGCAGGAAGGCCAGCAGCCGCGCCGCATCCTGGGCATGAATGCGGTTGCTCCACAACGCCGGATCAACCGGCCGCCCTGCCTGCACCCAGCGCAACAATCGCAGCCGTCCTTCGCCGTAAATTCCGGCAAAGCGCACCACCGTCACCGCCGGCCATAATGCCGCCGCCAGTGCTTCCGCCTGCAGCAGCACCTCGCCGTTGAACCCGGCCGGACGCGGCGGCGTCGCTTCATCCACCCACTCGCCCGCCGACTCGCCGTAAACGCTGGTCGACGACACGAAGAACACCCGGCGCGGCGCGGCCCCGCCCAGCGACGCCTTCAGGTTTTCCAGCCCGCCGAGGAAGCAGCGCTCGTAAGCCTCACGGCTGGATTCGCCGGGGCTGAGCAGGATGAATACATAATCCGGCGGCGCTATCTCCAGCCGGAAGGGCCGGGTAATGTCGGCCTGCACCATCGTCACGCCCGGCAGCGCATGCGCGGAGCGGCGAACGCCGGTGACGGCATGCCCGGCCTGGGCCAGCAACACCGCGAGACGACCGCCGGTGTCGCCGCAGCCGATAATCAGCACATTTGCCATAAATTGACGGAATTCAGTATGTTAAAGTGGGAAAAAACCGGAACGCATTCCACTCCATGACCCTAACCGATTTGCGCTACCTCGTCACGCTGGCGGAGGTGAAACACTTCGCCCGCGCCGCCGCCGCCTGCTTTGTCTCGCAGCCGACGCTCAGCATCGCCATCAAGAAGCTGGAAGACGAACTGGATGTGAGCCTGTTCGAGCGCCACCGCCATGAAGTGCTGGTGACGCCCGCCGGGGAACGCATTGTCGCGCAGGCGCAGCGGGTATTGCAGGAAGCGGCACTGCTGAAAGACATGGCCCGCGCCGAACGCGACGAATTCGCCCAGCCGCTGCGGCTGGGGGCCATCTTCACCGTCGCCCCCTACCTGTTCCCGACGCTGGTGCCCGCCCTGCACGAAAGCGCCCCGGCGCTGCTGCTCTATCTTGAAGAAAACTACACTCACGTCCTGACCGAAAAGCTCTCCGCCGGGGAACTGGACGTGATCCTGATCGCCACCGACGAAGACCTGCCGGAAACGCACAGCCGCACCCTGTTCCACGAAAGCTTCCGCCTGCTGCTGCCGCGCCGCCATCCCTGGGCCGAACGCGCCGAGGTCAGCGCCGCCGAACTGGACGACGCGCCGATGCTGATGCTGGGCGAAGGCCACTGCTTCCGCGACCAGATCCTGTCCGCCTGCCCGGTCAGCCACGCCCGCCTCTCCAACGGCAACTCGCTGGAAACCTTGCGGCACATGGTCGCCAACGGCCTCGGCCTGACGCTGATCCCCGCCATCGGCGAACCCTATCTGCTCAACGACAGCCTCTGCACCGTCGAGGTCAGTCCTGCCCCCGGCCGCGACATCATCGCCGTGTGGCGGCGGCGCTTCCCCCGGCCGCAGGCGGTACAGGCGCTGCTGGACGGACTGGCCACGCTGGCCGTACCCGGCAGCCAACCGGCATGATGGAAGTCCTGGCCCATACCGCCCTGCACCACCTCAAGGGCGTCGGCGACGCCGTGGCGCAGAAACTGGCGAAGCTGGACATCAGCACCGTGCAGGACCTGCTGTTCCACCTGCCGCGCGACTATGAAGACCGCAGCCACATCACCCCCATCGCCGGGCTGGCCATCGGCCGCAGCGCCCTGCTGGAAGGCGACGTGCTGGCCGCCGAGGTCGTCAACGGCCGCCGCACCTCCTTCGTGGTGAAATTCTCCGACGGCAGCGGCCTGATCACGCTGCGCTTCTACCACTTCTACGCCGGGCAGAAGCAGCACTTCCGCCCCGGCCAGCGCATGCGCGTCTTTGGTGAAGCGCGCCTCG
>DASUIL010000239.1:0-3696 GCA_036273075.1 Fluviicoccus sp.
CGCCGCCACCGGCAGGTCGTGCAGGTCAAAACGCATGGCGGTTTCGCGGAAGGGAATCAGCCAGCGCACGATAAAACAGAAGGTAAAGAACAGGCCGAGCAAGGCGATGGGACCACCGATGGTCATCCACTCCGGCTTCGGTGGCTCGACATGCACCAGTTGCGCGTCGGGAATGGGCTTGTCACTGAAGAAATCGAAGTTTTCCTCCGCGCCCCAGGCGCGTGCGGCCAGGGCCAGGAGTGGCAGCAACAACCAGCGATAACGCCAGAGGGTCATGGTCAGGCTCCCTTCAGACGCACATAAAGCAGCACGCCCGCGTTCTTCACCGCCGTGGCGATGGCGGCATCCAGATCGCTGCCTTTCGGCACGGGAACCGCCTGCGCGGGCAGACCGTTGAACGAGGCGTAAACCTTGCTGCTCTTGGCGGCGGGCAACTTGTCGGCATGCAGGACCGAGACGCCGGTAATCTTCAATGTCCGGTCGGTGGTCATCAGCAGGAAGCCGGTCTTGCCCTGATAGGTCACCGGGAAGATCAGCGCCGTGCCCGCCGGACGCTGGTCCTTCACCGGCACATAAATGGTGTTTTCATCGGCCGCACCAAGCGTGGCGCCCATCGCCTTGGCAGCGGCAATATCCGCCGGTGTCAGGATGGCATCGCGCGGCATCCAGGTCAGGATGCCGGGGAACCGGGCCTGAACTTCCTTGGGAATCAGGCTGGCCATGTCCAGCCAGTTGCCCGGCGCTTTCAGGGTGGAGGCCTTGTCGCCGGGATTGGCCTTGGCCTGCGCTTCGGCGGCATTCGCGCCGCCATCGCCGTCACTGTCGGCGGTGGCGATCTTTGCAAAGGCGGCCGCCGTTTTACCTGCCTCCTTGAAGGCCTTGCCATAGCCGTTCAGCGCCGTGCCGCCGCCTTCGGTATGACAGGCATTGCAGGACGGCATGTAGCCGTACTGCTGCTTGTATTCCCGCGCAAAGGCAGGCATGGCCTGGGCGGGCAGCACGGCTCCCAGCAGCAGGGAACCCATCAGCAACGGGAGCAGGCGCATAGAATCCTCGTCATTTTAAAAATCAAACATCCCCGGCACCGTTTCCCGCATCTTCTGGCGGTATTCCGGCCCGGCATTCTTCAACTTCTGGTATTGCACCGAGTCACGCGGCGGCATCAGCTTCGAGGCCTTGTCGGTATTTTCATACCGTTCCCAGTCCAGCGCATCGCGTATCTCCATCTTGGCCTGCAGATTGGCCAGCACCGCGTCTTCCGTTTCTCCGTTCATGAAGTCGAGGCGCTTGGCAGGATTGCCGCGATGACAGGCGAAACAATGTTCCTCGAAAGGCTTCAGCTGCGTCTGCCGGACGATTTTCAGCGGCGGCACGCCCGACGCCACCGGCGGCGACATTTCATCCGTCTTCAGGCAGCAATACTGCCGGGGCTTGTCCAGCAGCACGTTCATCAGGGCTACGCGGGACAGCGGCCGGGCGGCGAAGGTTTCCGGCGGCAATGCGGCGACCTTGGCGCGCAGCCGGGCGATATCAAAACCGGACTGCTCGGCCAGCAACTTCAGGTCTGCCTCGGTGAAGAATCCGGCAACCCCGTAGACCCCGTCAATATCCGTGGCCTTGAGCAGCTGTTTGGGCGGACGCACGGTCAGCGGATCGACCTCGGCGGCCAGCGGCGGCAGCTTGTCGAACTGGCTGAGGTCCTCGTTATCGCGCGCACCCTCGCCGAACCGGATATCCCGCGTGACCAGCGAACGAAGCCAACCCTTGAAGCCCTGCTTCTCGCCGATGGGATCGCGGTTACGCAGGTCGGACTCGGGGACGGTAATCCCCTCCTTCGGGAAGGATTGCGCCTGCAACTGCCGCAGCCGCTCCGCCTCCGCGCCCTTGGCGTCGAAACCGCCGGGGTTGTCGGCATAAAGCAGCGCCAGCGACAGCATTTGCCGGCGGCATTCATTGCCCTGCGCGCCGCAACCGTCCAGCCACAGTTTCTGGGTGGCTTTCAGGAAATTGCCGACATCGGTCAGCTGGTCGAAACGCTCGGGCATGGACAGCGGCTGGCGTACGGGCACCTCGTGATAAGGCTTGTCGCCACGCGCGGCGGCAATGGCGTCGGCGGTGGCCTGCTGGCCGTTGGTTTCATTCCACGGACGTTGCGAGAAAATGGGCGTGGCGCCCTGATGGCAAGTAGTGCAGATGGCGCGGCGCGCATAGACGATGCGCGGCACACAGCCTTCGCAGTAGTTTTGCACCAGCTGGAATTCAAAGCGGCCCGCCGCCTCGTTGTAGCTCAGCACCTCGATTTCCCTGGCGTTTTCAACAAAACCGAGGAACAACTGTCCTTGCGGGGCGGTTCCCAGCGCCACCGGGGTATTGCCAGTCTGGTAGTCCGCCGCGACGACAATGCGCGGATGGGCGTCATCGGCCTGCCCTTTCAGCAGGGAACGGCCGTGCGGGATCAGCAGGCTGACCGGCATCTGCCCTTCCGGGTGCTGTTTCTGCAGCAGGGCGATCAGCTTGCTGAACGGATACGGCAGGCCGTCGTTCTGGACGATGAAGTGGTCGAACAATGAACGGGTGCCGGGGGGCGGCAGGTCGCTCTCAGGGATCAGTTGTTCGGAGAGGGTTTGGGCGCGGGGAGCCTGCGACTTGGCCAGTTCGGCAATGGAAGTGGTTGAAGCGGCCGGTTGGCGCAGCAGTATCCAGCCCGTGATGGTGCTCAGGAGGATGATCACGATGGTGATCAGGTGCTTGCGGGTCGGCTTGCGCATTCGGGCTTTTCTCGGGAACGTTCGGCATCCGCCTGCCGCGGGCCCTCCTTTTGTCTTGGCAAAAGGAGGCAAAACCGTGTCCGCCTCAAAACTCGCTTGAGGCCGGGACGCTGTCGTGCCGGAGCGATTCCGGTACTCCGTTGCCCGACGGGTGGCTCGGACAGTTTCGGCGGACGGATGTAATTTTACTTTTACGTGTTTTATTAAGTGACTGCTTTATCTGGATTTCCGGGATCCGGGAGCGCGGGGATTCCGCGCTCCCTGTTCCGTTTACATCAGTTTCAGGAACTCCCGCAAGGCGTATTTGTCTTCCTTGCTCAGGTCGACGCCAAACTGGTGCCCCTTGTTTTCGACCAGGTCATCACACTTCATGAACAAGGCGTTGTGGGGGTCGGCCGAGGCGGCGTAGGCCACAGGAGTACCCTTCTTCAGGGTGATCTTCGGCCAGCCCTGCATGTCTTCACGCGGGGTGACGACCATGTCCTCGTTCAGGGTGGTAATCTTCTGCGGACGATGCACCTTCGCCTTGGGGTCGTCAGACGTCATCAGCTCGTCGAAGGCCATTTCGAACTGCTTGATGCGCCCGGCGATGGTGTAGTCCGGCGAGCCGTCCTTGAGGAAGGTGACTTCACCCACGGCGTTGTTGTGCAGGAACGGGGCGGTGGCCCAGACCGACAACAGCGAGATGTTGCGCAGGTAGCCGGAGCCGCCGTCGATCTTGCGTTCGCCGAAGGTCTTGCCGCCCAGCCACGGGATCAGGCGGTTGAAGACGCGCTTATCAGAAGCTACCGCCGGGGAATTCTTGTAGGTTTCGGACGAGAATTCTTCCCAGATGTGACCCTTGCTGTGGTTGTCGTGCAGGGCGCGGCACTTGTTGGTGCCGATGATGTTGTACGGGGTGCGTTCATCATTGCCCAGCCAGTCCTGA
>DASUIL010000240.1:0-3048 GCA_036273075.1 Fluviicoccus sp.
CATGACTCAGACACAGGTTTGCCTGTCAAAGCCGCGTGATGTCAACGAGTACCGTGAAGTCCTCTATTCCAACCTGGAAGAATTCGAGCGGCTGGGACGGATGATCGGTGACATGCTGTTCCTCGCCAAAGCTGATCATGGCCTGGTGGTGCCTGAGCGATCGCCCGTGAATGTCAGGGCCGAGATAGAGGCGCTGTATGAGTTTTACGACGCCTTGGCGGCGGAAAAACAATTGGTCTTGAGCGTTGAAGGGGAGGGCCAAACCTCGGGCGACGCACTGATGTTGCGGCGGGCTTTCAGCAATTTGCTATCCAATGCCCTCCGTCATGCCGACCTTGGATCGATGGTGAAAGTCAGCCTGGTGCCCTCAGCGGATCGTTTGGCTGTACTGGTCTGCAATACAGGTGATACCGTGTCCATGGAGCATCTGCCCCGGCTGTTCGACCGCTTTTACCGCGTGGATTCCTCGCGGCAACGCCAGGATGAAGGCGCTGGTCTTGGGTTGGCGATTACCCGGAGTATTATTCAGGCGCATGGCGGGGAGGTCACGGTCACGTCCAGTGCCCGGCAGACCTGTTTCCGGGTTGAGCTGCCTGTTGCGGTTCATGGCAGTCAAATCGTCTGGAGCGTACAGCCTTGAACCAGAACAGGCTCACGCGCAAGCGCCTTTCAGTACTCTTGAGTCTGCTGCTGACCGCTTTTCTGTTCTGCCAAGGCGTAGCGAAAGCAGCGGCGTTGATTCCGGCACTGTCACAGGTGGTCGTGGCCACTGTTCCGCTGAGTTGTCACGAGAGGATCCAGCCGCTCCACACGACTACAGAAGCGGACTGCGACACGGGTTGCCAACATCTCGATAAAGCGTACAGCCCTGAGTCGCAGCCCTCATCTTGGGTTCATCTACCGCTGGTGTTTATATTTTTTATGCCCGCGCTGCAGGGTGAAGCCGGCAGCCCGATTGCCTTTGCTTCCCTCCCATGGCACGACCCGCCCGGCGATCCGCCCATCCCAATCCGCTTCCAGCGCTTCCTGAAATAGCCCGCGCCGTGCGGTCGTGTTCTGCCGGCCGCCTCCCCTCTCCCGTTCGCGATGCGAATGGACCGTATTTGTTATGGCTGGTAGCCATAGCACTTCGTAACCCGCCTGACCGCTGTCTCCCACGCTCCCCGTCCGGAGATCGCCGCAGGCCTTGAATGGTGATGACCCGATGAGGATGCCCGTTCCCCGGAGCCTTCCCCGCGCCTGCTTGCTCGGCTGGATGGCTCTCAACTCTGGTAGCGTCACGGCTGAAGAACTGAGTTTTGCCGACGCCCTGCAACAAGCCCGTCTCCATGCACCGCAAATCGTGCAGCAGCAGGCCAATTTGTTCGGAGCCACGGCGGCACAGCGTGCCGCTGACGCCTTGCCCGACCCCAAGGCCTTTGTCGGAGTCGATAACCTGCCAATAAATGGTGCCGACCGTTTCAACCTCACCCGCGACTTCATGACCATGCAGAAGATCGGGGTGATGCAGGACATTCCCAACCGCGCCAAACGTATGGCCCGCGCAGAGGCTGCCCAAGCCCGTATTGATGAGGCCGCCGCTGACCTCCGCCTGACCGAAAGCGTTGTGACCCGCGAAACCGCAGTCGCTTGGCTGAATCGTTATTTTCTCGGGCGGCAACTTTCTTTGTTCGTGGACCTAGAACAGGAAAACCGGCTCTGGGCTGGGGTGGTGCAGTCGCAACTGACCGCAGGGAAAGGCCTGATGGCGGATGCCCTGCTGCCGCAACAGGAAGTGATCAGCCTTGCCAACCGGCGAGACGATCTGGAGCGGGATATCCGCAAAGCCGACGCCGTGCTGGAGCGCTGGCTGGGCCGCTTTGGCAAATTTGCCCCCGTTGGCGAGCCGCCAGCGTTCACCCTTAATCCGGACACTCTGCGCCAGCATGTTGAGCACCATCCGGACCTGAACCGCTTTACCCCGCTGGCCAACCTGGCGCAAGCCGAACTCCATGAAGCACAGGCCGCCAAAAAGCCGGACTGGGGTGTCGAGTTGGCCTATCAGCAACGCGGCCCCGGCTACAGCAACATGGTCTCGGTGCAGGTCTCAGCCGATTTGCCCTTGTTTACGCACAGCCGCCAGGACCCGCTGATCGCCGCGAAGCAACAAGCCTTGGCCGAAGTGGACGCCGAACGAGAGGCCATGTTGCGCGAGCATGTGGCGGCGCTGGAGGCCGACCTTGCCGACTACAAGGCCCTCACCCGGCAGCGGGACCGGCTGCAGCAGGAAGCCGCACCGTTAGCTCAACGAAAGGCGGACCTGTTGCTGGCCGCGTATCAGGCTGGCCGCGCCGAATTGGGGCTGGTTCTGACGGCGCGGCGGGAATCGCAGGCGTTACGGTTCCAGATTATTGAACTGACCGCACAGCAGCAACAACTGGCCGCGCGCCTGCATTACCTCTACACCCCTGATCCGGAGATCGCGCCATGAGCCGCCATATCCTCAAGACCGTGCTGTTTACCGCATTTATCGCTACCACCGGGGCGATTGGCGGCTACTGGTTCGCTCAGCGTCCGCACGCGGCAGCGGTCATGACCACTGTCGCCTCATCCTCGGCCCAAAAGCCGCTGTACTGGTATGACCCGATGGCGCCCGACCAGCATTTCGACAAACCCGGAAAATCGCCCTTCATGGATATGCCGCTGACACCCAAATACGCCGACGGCAACGAAGCCTTACCGGGCCTGCGAGTGGACAACACGGTGTTGCAGAACACCGGAATCCGCTATGCCACCGTCACGCGCGGCCGTTCTGGCTCCGCTGTGGAAGCGCCCGCCACCGTCGGATTCAATGAGCGCGATATCGCCATTGTCCAGACCCGCACCGGCGGTTTCGTGGAAAAAACCTATGACCGCGCGCCGGGCGATATGATTCCGGCCGGTGCGCCGCTGCTCGACCTGCTGGTGCCGGAATGGGCTGGGGCGCAAGCCGAATACTTGGCTTTGCGCCAAACCGGCGATGTCGGACTGACGCAAGCTGCCCGCAACCGCCTGCGCCTTCTGGGGATG
>DASUIL010000241.1:0-6915 GCA_036273075.1 Fluviicoccus sp.
GCCAAAGCCTGCGCCGACAATGGCAACGTCCAGCACGGCGGTTTGGGCGGGAATGGGGGGACGACTGGTCATGGGAGGCACCTCGGGCTGTAATTCGTTATTGGTACGGACGTACAGATAGTAAAACCCACAAACCGCTCAGGGATATGCTAGTCTTCACTCATTGATTGATAATTCCGGCCAGAGATCGGAAATGAGCACCCGTTCCGTACTAGGATTCGTCTATACCCTGCAAGGGCTGAAAGCCATGGGCGCCAACATTTCCCAAGTGCTGGCGCGCTATCGCATCGATCTTGACCGATTGTCGCCGGATGCGGAAATTGACCGATCGCTGGAACTGCGCATCTTCAACGAGATCGTCCCCACCCTGCCCGACCCCGCCACCGGGCTGAAGATCGGCACCGCCATGAGCCTGGCCGGTTACGGCCCGTTCATCATGCTGCTGATGACCTGCCCCAACGCCTGGGAAGCCTTCCGCGCCGGGGTGCACTTCCAGCAGCTGACCTATATTTTCGGCGAGTTCTTCCTGGAACCGGGCGAAACCGAGACCTCGCTGTGCCTGAAACCGATGCCGCTGCCGCCCGCCTGCCGCCGTTTCCTGATCGACCGCGACATGTCCGGCACCTATCAGCTGACGCGCGACATCCAGAGCCATATCGGGCTGGACATCAAGCCGGTGTCGGTGGAAGTGCCCTTCCCCAAGCCCAAGGACTGGAAACTGTACGAGGAACGTTATCAATGCCCGGTGCGCTTCGATGCACCGGTGGCGCGCTTCGCGATCCGCACCGAAGACCTGTCACGGAAATTCCCGGCGGCGAACCCGACCGCCTACAACCTGTATCGTCAGCAGTGCGACCAGTTGCTGGCGCGGCGGGCCAACCAGTTGTCGGGGCTGGGCAGTCAGGTAATGGATTATCTGGATTTGTTCGTGGAACGCTTTCCGTCGTCGGAAGAAGTGGCGGCGGCGTTCGGCCTGTCGGAGCGGGGGTTCCGGCGGCATTTGAGCGAGGAGGAAACGTCGTTCCGCAAATTGCTGGATCAGGTGCGTTTCCGCAAGGCGAAGCAGTTGCTGGCGGAGACGGCGCAGTCAATGGAGTCGATTGCGCGGCAGTTGGGGTATGCGGAGTCGGCGGCGTTTATCCATGCGTTTCAGCGATGGGCGGGGACGAGTCCGGCGGTTTTCAGGGCGGAGGGGAAGATCTCATTTAGCAAATAGGATTACTTCAAACGTTGTCTTTTTTCCCAAAGCCACCCTTTACCAAGGTAACTAAATACACCGCCAATACTGTAGAAATGCCAACCCCGAAATGCACCGCATGCAAGAAAAGGAATGCCAAATCCGAACCTTCATGGTTCAACTGGCTAGTGGGTTTTATTCCGGCCACCATCTCCCAGACAAAGATCAGGAACAATAGAAAAAACAGGGCATACTGGATTTTCTTTGTGTTGAATGCCGCCCAAATTCCGAACGCTGGCAGTAATGCGATGAACGCAAATGCTGTCTCTCCAGGCGACTTCTCCTGAAATGGCGTATCCCCTCCAGTCAGGCACGTGTACAGCAAAGGCAAACAAAGCAGTAATGCACTGAAAGGAATCATATTTTCTGATCTACCGAAGGATGGCAGGAAATACAGAGGGGCACGCACTGAAGAGAGACTTTAAACCATTCCACTCGGCAAGCAATCCAGCCTCCGCTGACCTACACTGAAAAAAACCACTGGAGTATCTGGCATGCCCCGCCTCGCCATCAACGGCTACGGCCGCATCGGCCGCTGCCTCCTGCGTGCCTTCTTCGAAGGCCCGCCCCGCCCCGACCTCGAACTGGTCGCCATCAACGATCTCAGCGACTACAGCCTGCTGGCGCACCTCACCCGCTTCGACAGCACCCACGGCCCGTTCGGCAAAACCGTCGAACTGCAAGGGGACACCCTGATCATCGACGGCCGCGCCATCCGCCTCAGCGCCGAACGCGATATCCGCCGCCTGCCCTGGCGTGAACTGGACATCGACATCGTGCTGGAATGCTCCGGCCTGTTCACCCGCCGCGACGCCTGCCAGCAGCACCTCGACGCGGGCGCGGGCAAGGTGCTGCTCAGCGCGCCCGGCGACGGCATGGACGCCACAATCGTCTACGGCGTCAACCACGCCGGCTTGCGCCCGGAACACCGGCTGGTGTCGAACGCTTCCTGCACCACCAACTGCCTCGCCCCGCTGGCGCAGGTGCTGCACCACCGCTTCGGCATCGTGCAGGGGCAAATGGTCACCGTGCACGCCTACACCAATGACCAGTCGCTGATCGACAAGGTGCATGGCGATCCCTACCGCTCGCGCTCGGCCACGCAATCCATCATTCCCACCAAAACCGGCGCGGCCAAGGCGGTGGGCGAGGTATTGCCGGAACTGAAGGGCAAGCTGGACGGCATGGCGCTGCGCGTGCCGGTGCAGGATGTGTCGGTGGTGGATTTCTATGCCTTGTTGGCCCGCGACACCACGGTGGAGGAAGTGCATGCCGCGCTGAAAGAAGCCGCCGCGCACCCGCCCTTGCGTGGCGTGCTGGTCTGTAACGAGCAACCGCTGGTATCGGTGGATTTCGCCCACAACCCGGCGTCCAGCATTGTCGATCTGACGCAGACGCGCTTGCAGGGCCGCCTGCTGAAAACGATGGCGTGGTATGACAACGAATGGGGGTTCGCCCACCGCATGCTGGATGTGGCGAGGCTGATGGCCTGAGCCGGATCAGGCGGCTTCCAGATAACCCGCGATCATGTCGGTCAACCCCTGGATTACCTCCTCCTCGTTGAGGAAGGGATTGTCCTGACTGAGCAGGCGCACGGTGGTGAACAGCGTGCTGTTGATGATGATGAACAGTCGCACCTGCAGGTTCTGGATCGGGTGTTCGCGGTAATGCTTCAGGAAGTAGAAGCGCGCCATTTCCATGAAGTGCTGCTGGAAGGCGTCGGCCACGTCCTGGGTCGGCAGGCGGTGCCAGTTGCGCACCAGTTCCAGATACAGCCCTTCGTTGCTGTGCAGCAGCGCGAAACCCAGCCGGATGGTGTTGCCGACCAGATCGCGCACGGTGGCGTTCTGCTCGATCGGCACCGATTTCAGCGCCTGCGTCACATCGCTCAGCAGCTTCTGGATCAGCGCCTTGATCAACGCTTCCTTGCTGTCGAAATACTGGTAGAGCGAGCCGACGCTGACCCCGGCCAATTCCGCGATCAGCGGCGTGGTGGTGCCGTCCAGCCCGTGCCGGGAGATGCAGCGCGAAGTGGCTTCAATCAGGGTGGCGACCATCTGCCGGGAACGTTCCTGCTGCGGTTGCTTGCGCATGGCTTTGCTCATTTTTTAACGCGAATTGAATGCGAATATACTTTCACATTACTGTCGCTGCAAGCCCCTCACGCGCCCACGAGATTGATTATGACCGCTGCCGCCATCGCCCGTCCCGCTCCGCGACGCGCCCGCCCCTTCGAGAAGACCCACACGAAAACCCCGCTGTGGCAACGCCTGTGGCTGGGCCGCGAGATTTCTCCCACCCGCGAAGAACACGCGGCGATGGTGGATGAACTATGGAACGGCGACGCCGAAATGGACCTCCTGCTGGACTGGCTGTACACCCACGAGCCCAAGCAGGGCCGCGCCCTGTTCAACCGGGCGCTAGAACAGGGCATCGACAGCGTACCGGATGCCCCCGAACCGCTGCAACGCTTCTTCCGGCTGGTGGAACAGCGCCCCGCCTGGGTGGAGCCGGAACTGCTGGACGAGGCGGTTCGCTTCATGCACCGCACCGGGCTGGCGGCGCCCTATGTGCTGCGCGATCTGGGCCTGATGGGCGGCTACATGCTCTCCGGCTTCAACAAGACACTGGTGCTGACCGGCGCGCTGAACAAGGGAGCCTCGGCGCGCATTGCCGAAACCGGCAAGTGGTGGATCGACTGCACGGAAACAGACGGCATGCGGCGCGGCGGCCCCGGCTACAAGTCAACGTTGCATGTGCGCCTGGTGCACGCACTGGTGCGCCGCAACCTGCAAAAGCGCCCGGACTGGGACAGCAGCGAATGGGGCCTGCCGGTCAGCCAGGTGGACATGATCGCCACCTACCTCGCTTTCTGCGTGGTGACGCTGGGCGGGTTGCGCCTGCTGGGCATTCCGGTCACGCCGCGCGAGTCGAAGGCGATGATGCATTTCTGGAGCTATGTCTGCTGGCTGATGGGTGTCGACGAAAAATGGCTGGCCTTTACCGAAGGTCGCGGCGTGGTGCTGCTCTACCACACGCTGATGACACAAAGCCGCACCGATGAAACCAGCCGCGAACTGGCCAATGCCCTGGCGCAGGAACCGCTGGAACGGCACTTCCCGCAATTCGAGGAGATCCGCCGCAAGCTGGCCTATCACCAGCATCTCAGCGTCAGCCGCTACTTCCTGGGCAAGGACAAGATGGAACGGCTGGGACTGCCCTCCGGGGAGTTGCCGTGGTTCCCGCTGCTGACGCTGGGGCCGCGATTTGCGCTGTACACCGGACAACGCTTGCTGCCAATGCTGCGCGAGGGCCAGGAGGCACGCGGCCGCAAGGCGCAGGTGGATGCGCTGGCCAGCATGTTCGGCGACCGCGAGCAGGGCATCATCAAGCCCGGTGAACATCACCCGGCCCATACCTGAGCCGCCAAAACCGCTATAATCGCGGGCCGTTTCCGCTTCCGGCCCGCGCCCTCCTGTCTTTGTCCGTCCCTTCCTCCGCTCATGTCGCCGTTATCGGCGGCGGCCCGGCCGGGCTGAGGGCGGCCGAAACGCTGCTCACGGCAGGATTGCGGGTCACGCTCTTCGACTCGCGCCCGTCCGTCGGCCGCAAATTCCTCATGGCCGGAAAGAGCGGCCTCAATCTTACCCATGCCGAACCGCTGGACGATTTTGTCGGGCGATATGGCGCGGCCCGATCGCGGCTGGAGCCGATGGTCCGCGCGCTGACGCCGGAGGCCTTGCGCGCCTGGGCGCTCGACCTGGGCATCACCACCTTTACCGGCAGTTCCGGCCGCGTTTTCCCCGACGGCATGAAGGCCGCTCCGCTGCTGCGCGCCTGGCTGCAACGCCTGCGCGGGCTGGGGCTGGAAATCCGCGTTCGCCACCGCTGGACCGGCTGGACTCCGGACGGCGCGCTGGCCTTCGACACCCCGGAAGGGCCACTGTCGCTGCACCCGGATGCCTGCCTGCTAGCCCTGGGCGGCGGCAGCTGGGCGCGGCTGGGTTCCGACGGCGCCTGGCTGCCCTGGCTGCAAGCGCGCGGTGTTGCGGTCACCCCCCTGAAACCGGCGAACTGCGGGTTCGTCGTGGACTGGTCGCCCGCCTTCGCTGAACGTTTTGCCGGGCAGCCGGTCAAGACGGTATCGGTTTCCTGTGATGACGGCTCCGGCGGCATTCTTCACAAGCGCGGCGACCTGATGGTGACGCAATCCGGACTGGAAGGCGGACTGGTCTACGCCCTCTCCGCGCCGCTGCGCGACGCCTTGCTGGATGGCCGGGACGCCGTGCTGACCGTCGACCTGATGCCCGGCCGTGACCTGGCCCGCGTGCAGGCCGAACTGGAAAAACCGCGCCAAGGCAAATCCCTGTCCACCGTGCTCAAGACGCGGCTGGGGCTGCCGGACGTCAAGGCCGCCCTGTTGCGCGAAGTGCTGCCGCCGGAGATGCTGAAGGACGCCGCCCGGCTGGCCGCCGCCATCAAGGCGCTGCCGCTGCCGCTGACCGAGACCCGCCCTATCGACGAAGCGATCAGCACCGCCGGCGGCGTGCAACTGGATGCGCTGGATGAACGACTGATGCTGCGCGCGCTGCCGGGCGTGTTCTGCGCCGGGGAAATGCTGGACTGGGAAGCCCCGACCGGCGGCTACCTGCTGACCGCTTGCTTTGCCAGCGGTAACTGGGCGGCGCGCGGAGTCCTGTCCTGGCTGGACGAACCCGGCACGTCCGCAAGCTGACCACTCCTTGTCCGCTTTACAACTGCTGACAACTGCATATACGGGTCCGGTTGAGAATTCCCCTACTTTTCACTAGACTTCCAGCAATTACTGGAAGTTCTCAATATGCACACGCACTCCCCACTGGCCGCCAGTTTCATTCTCCATTTTGGCGAAATGGGGAGTCGCTGGGGCGTCAACCGCACTGTCGGTCAAATCTACGCGCTGCTGTTCATCAGCAACCGCCCGATGCATGCCGATGAAATCGCCGAAACCCTGACCATGTCGCGCTCCAACGTCGGTCTGGGCCTGAAGGAACTGCAGGCCTGGAAGCTGACACGCCTGCAACACCTGCCCGGTGACCGCCGCGATTACTACTCCGCACCGCAGGATGTCTGGGAAATTTTCCGCATCCTGGTCGAGGAGCGGCGCCAGCGCGAAGTCGAACCCACCCTGACGCTGCTGCGCGACTCGCTGCAACAGGAAGTCGGCAGCGAAATCGACCGCGTCGCCCAGCAACGCATGCATGAAATGTACAACATGATGCAATTGCTGATGGACTGGCTGACAGATATCCAGAAACTGTCGCCGGAAACGCTGAAGCGCCTGCTGCGCCTCGGCGGCAAGGTCGCCAAGCTGCTGGATTTCGTTGACCGCATGGGCGAATCGCGCAAGGAAACGCCTGCCGCCGCCCCGGACGAGCCGCCCAAGGGCTGAGGCGGCTGCCAGGCCCTGTCCAAAGGGGGCCTTCCGTCCATTTAGCGGGTGAGAAGCCGCGATTTTTCGGCTAGAATCGCGGGCTGTTTTCCCCGGACCCTCCCCACTGCCATGAAAAGCCAACTGCAACACCTTCTCGACCTCGCCCTCCAGCAACTGCAAGCCTCCGGCGTCATTCCCGCCGAGTGGGCCAACAAGAGCACGCTGGAACGAACCCGGGACCGCTCGCATGGCGACTGGGCCAGCA